>DATCGK010000450.1:0-9473 GCA_036508975.1 Candidatus Limnocylindrales bacterium | reverse complement strand
GCTGAGCCTGCAACTGGGCGACTAGCGTTTCCTGCGTGACCACGGCCTGTCGAGCCTGGGCTTCGGCCAGCGGGCCCTGCTGGGACGCCTGCTTCTGGGCCTTGTCGATCTCGGCCTGGAAGCCGGCCTTCTTGATCTCGGTGCTCCGGATCGACTCGGCGATCTGGGCCTGAGCTGTCTGCTCGCGGGCAACCGCGGTCTGGTCGGCCTCGGCGCGTGCGATTAGGGCGTTCTGCTCGACTTCGGCCTGGTGGGGGACCGCCAGGTTCTCGATGTAGGCAGACGGGCTGGTGATGGCCTGGATCTGGAAGCTGTCGATGACGAGCCCGAACGACTCCATCTCGACCGTGCAGCGCTCGCGGACCTGCTGGGCGAACTTGTCCTGGTCGCTGATCATCTCCTCGACGGTCATCGATCCGGCAATGGCTCGGAGATGGCCGACGAAGACGTTCATGACCTTGGATTCGAGTTCGGCTGCGGGGCGATCCAGGAAGCGGCGGGCGGCGTTCGCGATCGACCGATTATCGTCGCCGACCTTGTAGACGACCACGCCGCGCAGATCCAGGCGGATCTTCTGCTGGCTCACGCACGGCACGGTGATTTCGCTCTCATGGGCCATGAGAGATAGGGTCCGAACCTTGACCAGACCGGGGATCACGATGGTCCCGCTACCGGTGATGATCTTGAAGCCCATGCCCTCCGTATGGCCCTTTCGAACCGCGGAGATGATGAGGGCCTCGTCAGGCTCGGCGATCCGCCACATCGACTTGAAGAGAGCGATCAGGATGATCGCTACTACCAGGATCGCGATCCCGATCCCGAGGAAAAAGATCTGGCTATCAGTCATCGCGGAAGCCTCACTTTATCGGTCGGTGCCACCTCAACCGTCCTGCCCCCCAGGCTGCCGACCACCAGAACCTGGGCGTTCTTCCTTATCGTTGCGTCGGGGTCCGCGGCGGACGCCAGGAAGCGCTCCGTCCCTTGCCGGACCTCGATCATCACCTCGCCTAAGTGCCCGGGGGTGATGTCCGCGGTGACGCGCCCCATCTTGCCAACAACGTCGTACGACACGTCCCTACTCCACACGCCGCCTTGATAGAACACTCATGGTAACGCCCCGGCGGCGCCCCAACGGGCAGCCGCCGACGTGTCGCCACAAAGCGTGCGGAACCACCTCCGAACTCCTGTCACGCTGGTAAGACCACAGCGTCGGCGGTTTGGTTCGGTCGGTCGCGGGCCGGCTCGAACCGCGCCGTGGTCGTGGCCGTGGCCGTGGCCGTGGGCCGCGGGCCGTGGCCGCGGGCGGGCAGCGTTTCCGCGGAACACCTATGGCCGTAATCGAAAGTTGGGCCTTGCCTGGTTCCAGGCCGAAACCGGGCAGCCCGACTGACCGACCGAGCGTGGGTTCCACATCAACGCGTTCGCCAGGTCGCCCATTCGGGCCGCTCGGGGTCCGAAGTGGCGCTTTGGATTACCCCGGTCGGTGTTCCGCAGATTTGGGCGCATCCGGCGAGCCGGCGGCGCGGGTATGCGTCAGTGGCCCGACGGCAACTTGCCTACCGGGATCAGCGCGGCCTGCGGCGCGCCGTTGGCGTTGTCCAGGCTCACGACCATCCAGCCCAGGGCCGGCGCGCGAGTCTGGAGGTTGGTGCCCGCGCTGAGCCCGAGTTTGGCGGACGCGCCAGCTGGGAGCGAGACGAACTGGGAGTTCGAGACGCTCGGCGAGTAGGCGTTGTAGAGCGCCTGTCCCGCGACCGCGTCGACGTTGCCCGTGATCAGGTCGAAGCCTGTGATCGAGTAGCCGAAGGCCGCCGAGGACGACTTGAGCCCGAGGTCGCTGGCGAGCGCCGGCAGCTCGATCACCGAGCCGTTGAGCGGCGCGTCCGCCAGGAACGCATCGACGAGGTTGCCCGCGGCGTCGAACGTGAACGACGCGGTGATGCCGTCGAACGACCCTGTTTCCACGAGCCCGAGATCGAGCGAGACCACCAGGAAATCGGTCGCGCCGTCGCGGTTGGTATCGATGGCGATGTCGAATTCGGCCGCGGAAGCGTTGGACCACTGGTGCCAGCCGTTGATCGCGAAGACCAGGCAGCGATCCTTGTTCGAGATGCTCGGGTCGCAGAACGAGCCGGGTTGCGACTGGACGCCGACGGCCCGAATGCTCGAGATGCCGGCCACGGTGTCCGGGGACGAGAGGCCCCAGGCGTAGACGTCGGCGGTGCCGTCGTGGAGCCCGCCGTTGTGGAGCGCGACCGATGTCGTGGCGACCCCGCGGGCGAGCTCATACGGGGAGAGGCTTCCGGCGGTTACGTCGGAGGTTCCGCGCGGCACGAACAGGAACGGAACGTGGAGCGGGAAGACGCCCGCGCCGCCGGCTGTCGGAGTGGCGGTCACAAGGCCCTCGACGGTGAGCACGCCGCCGGGTCCCACACCCGCGAACGTGTCGGCCGGCGGCAGCGCCGTGGCGGCAGAGGCGGGCATCGCCAGCGTCACGGAAACGTCACTCGACTGACGAGGCCCGACCGTCACGCGGGATGGCGAGACGGCCACGGACGCCCCGGCCGGGTCGCCGACGAAGCTCGCGGCCAGCTTGTACGTGATTGCCTTGTTGCTCTCGTTCTTGATCGTGAACGTCCTGGTGGCGCGGAAGGAGCTATCGAGCGCGCGATAGTCGAAGGAGAGCGTATCGAGCCCGTCCTGGGTCAGCGCAACTGCCGCGGTCGCGGTGGCTCGCTGGGCCTGGACCATGCCCGAGCCGGCGCCCCGCGGGTCGTAGCCGACGATGGTCGCCGACGAGGTGTCCGCCGTGCTCATGATCGCGGCCTTGACCTCGTTCACGCTCCAGTTGGGGTGAGTGGCGATGACGAGTGCGGCCACGCCGGCCACGTGCGGAGCTGACATTGACGTGCCCGAATCGACGAGGACGTTGTTGCCGGTGCCCATGCCCGCGGCCACGATGCTGACCGCCGGCGCCGTGATTTCGGGCTTGAGGGCGCTGTCGCCGAAGCGCGGGCCCCACGAGTTGAAGTCGGCAAGCTGCTTATAGGTCGGGTTGGCCAGCGGCCCCGGGGAGTCGATCTTCACTGTGGCGCCGTTGGCCGCCAGCAGTGCGGCCCCGTCCGTGTCCTGGGTGCCGACGAACGGGATCGTCACGCCGGGAATCGGGCCCTCGAAGGGCGGCAGCCCCGCGCTGTTGTTGACCATGATCACGGCCGCGGCTCCGGCCGCCTGGCCGAACTTGGCCCGCGCCACGCGATCGCAAGTGCCGCGCAGCGCGACCACGATCTCACCCGGCACAACCGTCGCGTAGTCCGCAGCTGCGCAGCCTAGTGAGATTCCGCCGGCGGCGTCGGTCAGGACGTGGAGCGTCCCGTTGACCGGGAGCGGTCCGTTGTTGGCGTCGATGGCGGCGATGTCGCCGCTCGCGAGATGGATCGTGGCGCCGGGGAATGTGGCGTTGCTGTCCACGCCCGCCACGGAAATGGCGCGGGTAGCCGAGGCCGGCGCGCCGGTCATGTAGCCGCTCGGGCCCTCGTTGCCGGAGGAGGCGACGACGACCACTCCGGCGCGGGCGGCGTTGTCGACCGCCACAGCGTCGGGAGTATCGGAGGTACCGAAGTCGGAGCCGAGGGACATGCTGATGACGTCGGCGCCGTCCTTGACTGCCCGGTTGATGGCCTCCACCACGACGTCGGTGGTGCCGGTGCAGCCGAAGACCTTGTAGATGAACAGCGTCGCCTTCGGCGCCACGCCGGGACCGATCCGGAAGGCGTTCGCGCCGTAGATGGACGAGTTGTACGGCCCGGTGTAGGTCGAGCCGTTGGCCAGGACGCCCACGCCTGCTGCGGTGCTGGCGGTATGGGTGCCGTGACTGTCGCAGTCGAGCGGGTTCGGGTCCGGCTGGGGAATCGAGGCAGCCGAGCCGGCCGCCGCGCTGGCGTCGTACGCGTCGCCCACGAAGTCGTAGCCGACGGGGATCTTGGCCGTCGGGAACGCGACGGTCTTGTTCGCGTTGAGCGCCGGAACTGTGGTGTCGTGGGCGAGGCCGTAGGTGTAGTCGGCGGGATTGCCGGAACCGCCGAAGTCGGCGTGGTAGAAGTCGACGCCCGTGTCGATCACCGCGATCTTGACGCCCTGGCCGGTCTCTCCGGTGCCGGTCCACGCCTGGGGCGCCCCGATATAGGGAACGCTTTCAGTCAGAGCAGGCTTGTAGGTGGGCACGAGGTGGATGGCGACGACCCCGGGGAGGGCCGCCAGCGACGTCAGGGCGGCCGAACGGACGTGCAGATGGACGCCGTTGTAGGCGTCCTGCAGCGTGCCGACGACGACGCCGCCGGACTGGCGAGCCGCGTCCACGACCGGCTTCTGGTGGGTCTCGATCTGGCTCCGTCGAGTGTCGCGATCGGCAGCGGAGACGGTCGCACCGCTGTCGCGCGCGTCGCCGACCATAGCCGCAACGGGCTGGTCGGACATCTCGACCATGACGTCGACCTGCCGCGCCGGGTCGACCAGCGCCGGCAGCACCTGCGGATCGATCTTGCCGACGTCGATGCGCCCAAAGCGGGCGCCTCCCGAAGCCACTGCCGTGGAGGGAGCAAGGGTCCCGACCAGAAGCGTCGAAATGGCAAGCGTCGCCAGCGCGCGACTTCTCATGCGAATTCTCCTCCGCCTACCCGCTCTGGGAGTACGCGGCGAAGCTACATCCCCCAATAGCGTGGGGTCAACGGGGAACCCGTCGTAGCCCAACCGTCGTGCCCGGCGCGGCGTTCGGCGGGTCGGGCCGCTCGCGGGGCGCGGCGTTCGGCGGGTCGGGTCCCCTACACCCTTCGTTGACGCTCGTCGGCGGCTTGCATATACTCATTTCCGACGGCTTAGGTCGGAATTAGTGGTACGCCCGTTCTGCTGCCCGGCTTGACCGTCGTAGGACGCGGCCCCTCACTCCGGTCCAGCCCTCCCCGGGTTGCCGGGGCCAAGGGATCGCGCCACCGAAGACCGGCGCCACGAAGCACGGGCACACGGCACGATCGGAGAAAAGAGCTGTCCACCAGGACGTACCACAGCACCGGAGCCGTCTCCTTCTCGACGAAGGGTGAATACGGGGTGCGCCTGATGGCCCAGCTCGCCCGCCGCTTCGGCAGCGGCCCCGCCAGCCTGACGGAGATCGCCCAGCAAGAGGACCTGCCGCGGGCGTATCTCGAGCAGCTCGTGCTGGGCTTGCGCGACGCGGACCTGGTTCGCAGCACGCGCGGCGCCCACGGCGGCTACGAGCTCGCCCGCGCCCCGGAACAGATCGTGATGGGCGAGGTTCTGCGGGCTCTCGAGGGACCGATCGCGCCGATGATCTGCGCCTCGGACGACCCGAACCATGTGACCTGCGCCAGGACGGGGTACTGCATGGTCAACTTCATGTGGATCCGGGTCCGGGACGCCATCGCCGGCGCGCTGGACTCCATGACCCTGGCCGATCTCGTGCCCAGCGTGGCGCGGCTGGTGCCGACCCTGCCGACCCTGCCGACCCTGCCGACCCTGCCGACCCCCGTCCATCCCAGCCGAGTCCCCAGCCCGTCCGTTCCTGGGGCGGTATCGGGAACTGGCGTACGGCGTACGCTCAATCCGGCCATGGATGACCCCGTCCCCGCTGGTCGGCAACCAATGGGCGCCCCGAGTCGCTCACCCAGCCGAGTCCCCGGAGTGATGCACTACCCTGACGACGTGTCAGACATCACGGACCCCCGCGGGGATCTCCAGTGGGGAACCATTCCCGGCCTGGTCGAGGACGCGGCTGCCCGCTTCGGCGAGATGGAGGCCTTGGTCGACATCCACGGTCCCGGCGGGACCACCACCCGGCTGACCTTCGACCAACTGGCCGACGAGGTGGCGGCCGCCACCCGGGCGATCGTGGCCAACGGCATCGATCGCGGCGACCGGGTGGCCATCTGGGCACCCAACTGCGCCGAATGGGTGATCGCCGCTCTTGGCGCGGTGGGCGCCGGTGCACTGCTGGTGCCCCTCAACACCCGGTTCAAGGGTGAAGAGGCCGCCTACATCCTGCGCGAATCGGGCGCCCGGATGCTCCTCACCGTCGAGGGGTTCCTCGGCACGGACTACCCGGCCATGCTCGACCAGGCCGCGGCAGCGGGGGACAAGGTGCCCGAACTCGAACGGGTGGTCCTGCTGCGGACCGCAGACGGCGTCTCCCGGCCGCCGACGGCGAAGGGTGACCCGGTTGTCGAGTGGGAGGTCTTCCTGCAGGAAGGCAGGTTGTGCTCGGCCGACGTGGCGGCCGGCCGAACCGCATCGATCACCCCGGGGGACCTCTCCGACCTGGTATTCACCTCGGGCACCACCGGACGGCCCAAGGGTGCGATGACCACCCACGGCCAGACACTCCGCACCTTCGCCACCTGGGCCGAGGTGGTCGGTCTCCGGCAGGGCGACCGGTACCTGATCGTCAACCCCTTCTTCCACACCTTCGGGTACAAGGCGGGCATCCTCGCCTGCCTGATGTCGGGCGCCACCATGGTCCCAGAACCGGTCTTCGACGTGGACAAGGTATTGCAGCGGATCGACGCCGAGCGCATCACCGTGCTGCCGGGTCCGCCGACCATCTTCCAGTCGATCCTCGATCACCCCGACCGCAAGGAGTTCGACCTGACGACGCTGCGCCTGGTGGTCACCGGCGCCGCCGTGGTGCCAGTCGACCTGGTGCGTTCGCTCTGGTCGGACCTGGGTATCGAGACCGTGCTCACCGCCTATGGCCTCACCGAGGCCACCGGCACGGTGACCATGTGTCGTCGGGGGGACTCGGCCGAGGTCATCGCCGGGACGTCGGGACGGGCCATTCCCGACGTCGAGGTGCGGATCGTCGGCCCGGAGGGCACCGAACTCCCTCGCGGCGAAGCCGGCGAGGTGCTCGTACGCGGCTACAACGTGATGCGCGGCTACTTCAACGATGCCGAAGCCACCGATGAGGCGGTCGACGCCGAGGCGTGGCTGCACACCGGCGACGTGGGCGTGATGGACGTCGAGGGCAACGTCACCATCACCGACCGGTTGAAGGACATGTATGTGAGCGGCGGGTTCAACGTGTACCCGGCAGAGATCGAAGCCGTCCTCCGACGTCATCCGGACGTCGGGCAGGTGGCGGTGATAGGCGTGCCCGATCGCAGGATGGGCGAAGTGGGCCTGGCCCTGGTGATACCGAATGCCGACGGAGAACCGATTGGTGACGGGGGCGAGCTGATCGCCTGGGCGAGGGAGCGACTGGCCAACTACAAGGCGCCCCGGCGGGTCGAGGTGGTCGACACACTCCCGCTCAACGCCAGCGGCAAGGTGCTCAAGCGGGAGCTCCGTGTGCGCTATGCCCCGGCAGAGTGACCACCGCGACGCGGCGCGACCGACCAACTGAGATCGACGAGAAAAGGAGGGGTTGCCATGCGAGGCATCGTCTATACGGGTGACGACGCAGAAGTCACTGATGAACTGGGTATCCGAGACCCGGGGCCCAACGAGGTCCGCGTCCAGATCGGCGCCGCGGGCGTCTGCCACAGCGACCTGTCGGTGATCAACGGGACCATCCCGTGGAAGGCGCCCTCGGTCCTCGGGCACGAGGGCGCCGGTGTGGTCGAGTCAGTGGGTTCCGAGGTCACCTCGGTCAAGGCCGGGGACCATGTGGTCATCGCCACCCTGGCCAGTTGCGGAACGTGTCGGGCCTGCAGCACCGGACATCCGACCTGGTGCGTGAAGACCCTGGGCAATGTCTCGCAGCCCTTCACCTACAAGGGCGAGCCGGCATCCAATTTCGCCGGCACCTCGGTGTTCACCGAACAGACGGTGATCAAGGAAGTCCAGGCGGTCAAGATCTCCAAAGACGTGCCCATGACCTCGGCGTGCCTCATCGGGTGCGGCGTCCTGACCGGCGTGGGGTCGGTGCTCAACAGGGCCAAGGTCCAGGCGGGCGAGACCGCCGCCGTCTTCGGCGTCGGAGGGGTCGGGCTGAATGTGATCCAAGGCCTCCGGATCGCCGGGGCGAGCCGGATCATCGCGGTGGACATGCTGGCCTCCAAGGAGAACCTCGCACGCCAGTTCGGGGCCACCCACTTCGTCGACGCGTCGGCCACCGACGCGGTGGCCGCCATCCGCGAGCTGGTGCCACCCGGCCCGGATCGAGTGTCCGGCGCCCTCGGCTGGACCGGAGGGGTCAACTGGTCGTTCGACTGCGTGGGCCACCCTGCCGTGTTGCGCAACGCCCTGGACGTGCTCGACTGGGGCGGCAACGCCCTGGCCATCGGCATCCCTCCTCAGGGAACCGAGGTTTCGGTCGACGTCAACGCCCTGGCCTACGTGGACCGCGGCCTCCTCGGCTGCCGCTACGGCTCGTCCCGTCCCCACCACGACATCCCGTTGATGGTCGAGCTCTACTTGTCCGGAGCGCTCCTCCTCGATGAGTTGGTCACCGAGCAGCGCCCGGTGGAAGGGTTCCGCGAGATCGTCGAGGACATGGAGGCGGGCAAACTGGCCCGAGGTGTCCTCACCTTCTCGTGATGTGCACCGACCTCGCCGGGTGAGGGGCATCGTCGGTCGGTGACCGGTCCCGAGTACAGTCGGCCCCCGGTATGACGGTGCGTCAGATAGTGGGGCAGTTCGAGACGGTGACCGATGTGCTGCGCGCCGCGGCCGGGGACAACGCCGACGTCGAGGCCTACGTGGAACCGCTGACGGCGGACAGCCCGCGGCGAACGGTGACCTTCGCCGAGTGGGACCGCGCCGCTGACGGGGTGGCCGGACTCTTCGCCGATCGTGGGGTCACCCGGGGATCGGTGGTGTGCCTGCTCCTCCCCAGCTCCATCGACTACATGGTCTGCTTCGCCGCCGCTGCGCGCCTGGGCGCCATCACCTCGGGGATCAACACGCGCCTCGGAGCGACCGAGGTCGCATCGATCCTCGACCGGACCCGGCCGGTGCTCACGGTGATCGACGAGGGTGCCAGGGTGCCGGCCGGACCGACCGGCGTGGTCGTCCAGCGATCGGTCGTCCGCGAGGCGACATCGGGGCCCGCTCCGATCGACCGTCCGCGGCTGGAAGCGTCCGACCCGGTGGCGGTGGTGTGGACCAGCGGCACCACCGGGCTGCCCAAGGGGGCGATCTTCGATCATCAGCGGTTGCGGGCGGTGGCCGACGGCACCGACGTGCTGTCGGAAGCGGGCGACCGACGCCTGTCCCCGCTTCCGTTTGCCCACGTGGGCTCGATGACCCGGATGTGGGACGAGATCGCCAACGGAATCACCACGGTGATCACGCCCACGCCGTGGCGGGCGGCCGACACCATCCGCATCATGGAGGTCGAGCGGATCACCGTGGCCCAGGGGGTGCCCACCCAGTGGGCATTGGTGATGGCGCACCCCGATCTGGAGGCGGCTGACGTGTCCGCGTTGCGGATCGCCGGCACCGGAGCCTCCCGGGTGCCGCCC
>DATCGK010000449.1:0-13925 GCA_036508975.1 Candidatus Limnocylindrales bacterium | reverse complement strand
TGTTGCTCTCGGCGACGAAGTCGGTACCCCAGATCGCGTCGAGGATGTCGTCCCGCGAGACCACCCGACCCCCGCTGCTGGCGAGCAGGTACAGCAGGCTCTGCTCGATGCCGGACAGGTGGATGACCGACGTCCCGGTGCGCACCTCGCGGCTCAGGATGTCGATCTCCATCTCGCCGAGCGTGATCGCCGGGATCAGCGGCAGACCGATCCCCGTGGCGCGGCGGGTGATGACGATCGAGCGGGCGAGGAGCTCCTCGGGCGAGAAGGGCATCGTGAGGATGTCGTCGACCCCGAGGTCGAACGCCCGCAGCTTCGTCTTGAGGTCGCCCCGTCGTGTGAGCCCGAGGGCGGGCGTCACCCGCTTCGTCAGCCGGTTCGAGGCGCCCAGCCGACCCAGCAGCGCCGTGCTGTCGTCGTGGTCCATGTCGATCACGGCGAGGTGCGGTCGCCAGGCGGCCAGGATCGCCTCCGCCTCGGCCAGGTTGCGGGCAGGTCGGACGAGGAACAGGCCGTGGTTGAGGGTGAGCTCGATGAGGTCGACGACCAGCGGGCGATCGTGGAGCACGAGCGCACGGTGGGCTTCCACCGCCGGCGAGCCCGGCCGAGCTTCGACCATCTTGGGTCTCCCTACGCAAGACGCACGGGAATTATCGCATGGATCGGTGGCGCACCCATGGCGCGGACGGGTACCGGCGTCAGGCGGCGGGCGGACAGTCCCCGTGGCGTTGCACGGCGTCCTGGATGTCACCTACGCCCTGTCGCGCGCTCCCTTCGACCTGGTGCGCGATGCAGCCGGCCTGCTGCCGACGGCCGCCGGTCAGGCTGCCCAACGCCTGCTCGATCCGGCCCCGGACCTTCACAGGGTTCTGGGAAGGTGCTCCGCGGCTACCCGGTCATGCCTCCGCGCGGGAACGACGTGGGATCGGGCGCAGCAGGATCGCCGTGCCCATGATCAAGGCCGGGACGATGCCGACCAGGATGGCCAGTCGCGGAGCCCGGGCGAGGTAGAAGCCGGCCCCGACCCCCAGCGAGCCGGCCGCGACGCCCATCAGCGTCGTATCCGGCAGCGTCTGGAGCGCGCTGGTCGTGCCCTGGGCGCCCGTGCGCGTGGCGTGGAGGGCGCCGGACACGCGACCGGCGACCCCCGGACACGCGACCGGCGACCCCCGGATGATCGGTTGCGCGGGTTCGGGAAGACGACGAGCGCCGTCCCGGCCCCCTGATGGCCATGATCTGCTCCTTGTGTGCGCCGGGGCTCCGCCGGCCGTGCCACAGGGCCGGCCGAGACGGGCCGGTCCTGTCCGCCGCCGTCCCGACGGTCGCGTCGGGTGTCCGGCGATCAGCGGGGGCGGAGACGACCGCGGCGCGAGCCGGAGAAGAAGCCGCCGATGAAGACCAGGACGATCGCGCCGACGGTGGCGATCACGATGCTCTCGATGTTGATCCCGTCGACCGAGCCGATCTTGAGGACGCTCGTGGCAACGAACCCGCCAAGCAGGCTGCCGAGGACGCCGAGGACGATCATCATCAGCAGGCCCTCGCCCGCGCCGGTGACGAGGTTGGCGAGGAAGCCGGCGATCGCGCCGACAACGATCCAACTGAGGATGCCCATGGTGTGTTCCTTCCGAGCCGCAGCCTTCCGGCATCCGGGGAAGCGCGTTGGGCGCTCGTGGGAGCCGCGGGACGTCTGAGGCGTCACACGACGATGCCCCACGATGGGGCAGACGTCATGACGGTCCGTTATCCGGGGCGAGGCTGGCCACGGCCGGGCCAAGAACTGGCCACGCGCGGAACGCACGCGCGGAACGCACGCGCGCAACCGGACCCGAAGAACCGCGGATCCGGCGATGGCGTTCGGGCTCGCGGACGCGCCGGCCCGCGAGCCCCGCGCCTGCGTCAGGACAGCCGGGCCACCGGCCGAAGCGCCTCGTAGCGGACGGTCCCGTCCCCCATGACGAACGCGTCCAGGGCAAGGCCGTTCGGGTCCATCTCCGAGAACTCCTCGTTGATCCAGCCTGCGAACGCCCGGTCCACGTCGGCCGGCATCGAGATCAGGATGTCCCGCATCGGCGCGATGAGGCACTGGGGCGCCTCGCCGAAGATCCGCCGCAGCTCGTCCGGCACCAGCACCAGCGCGGACGCACACCCGACGCCCGACTGGAGCACCCGGACCGGCACGCCGTCCAGCATCTGCCCGACGAGGTCACGGGGCCGCACGCCCCGCACACGGTCACGCAGGTTCTCCAGTGCCGTCGCCACGAGATCCGCCGGCCCGATCGGCCAGGTCGCCAGCAGCGACTCCCCGACCACGAGGAACGCGGGCCCGATGTCGATCCCGAACCCGGTGGGGATCCCCGGCGGGAGGGTCACCCGGAACGGCTCCCCCGCCATCGGCGGCATCGGCCGACGCCGCGGCAGGATGGGGATCACGTTGGGGGCCATGACCGGCCACTCGAGGTCCGGTGGCAGGCCGCCCATGGCCCGCAGGACCGCCTCCGGCGTGGCCTGCTCGATACCACCGCCGATGTCCACGGTGCGGTAGGTCTTGCCGGCCTTCCGCCGGCGCTTGGCGCGTCGCTTCTCGGTGTCGTTCATGGGGCGCAGGATGACGACCGCCGCTTACGCGCGACCTCACCCGGACTTCACCCGGACTTATGTCTCCGCCGGGAAGACGTACCCCACGCCGCGCTCGTTGAGGATGTAGCGGGGACTCCGGGCATCCAGCTCCAGCTTCTGGCGCAGGTGCCAGACGTAGCGCCGGATATAGCCCGTCTCCTCGACGAACTCGGCGCCCCAGACCGAGGTGACGATCTGCCGGGCGGACAGCACGCGGCCCGGCTCCCGCATCAGCGTCTCGAGGATCGAGAACTCGGTCGGCGTGAGCTCGACGGCCTGGCCGGCGCGCAGCACGCGGTGCCGGACCGTGTCCACCTCGAGATCCGCGCCCCGGAGGACGGTTCCACCCTCGGCGCGGTCGGGCGACGCGCGCTCCGTCACGGCCTTGATGCGGGCCGCGAGCTGGGCGAACGAGAACGGCTTGGTCACATAGTCGTCGGCACCCCCGGCGAACCCGCGGAGCACCTCCGGCTCATCGCCGCGAGCGGTCAGCATCACGACCGGCACCGTGCTCACGGCCCGGATCCGGGCAAGCACCTGCCAGCCGTCCAGGCCGGGCATCGTGACGTCGAGGAGGACCAGGTCGGGTTCCGACGCGGCCAGCGCCTCGAGCCCTGCGTGGCCGTCGCCGGTGCCCTGGACCTCGTGGCCGAGGCGGCCGAGGTAGTCGGAGAGCAGCTCGACCAGCGACCGGTCGTCGTCGATCACGAGCAGCCGCGCCATCAGGCGTCCTCCGGCCCGTCGTCGGGGTCGGACGGCCCATCCGTGGACACCGGCACCGTGACGACGAAGCGACTGCCCGGCGCGGCGTCGTCCGGCCACACCGGGCTCTCGATCGCGACGCTGCCGCCCATCGCCCGGACGAGCCGGTCGGCAAAGTACAGACCGAGCCCGTAGCCCTGCACGGATGCATCGTCCTCGCCGATCCGGTGGAAGGAGTCGAAGATGAGCTCCTGCTCCTCGAGCGGAACGCCCTGCCCATGGTCGGTCACCGAGATCTGGATCCCGTCGTCGACGACCGTCGCCTGGACCAGCACCGGCTGGTCCAGGGGCGAGTAGCGGGCCGCGTTCTCCAGCAGGTTGCGGATGACCTCCTCCAGCAGCGTCTCGTCCGCCCAGGCCGGCGAGAGACCGGGCTGGACCTCGATGGACCACGGGCGTCCGCGGTCGGCGCCGAGGGTGGAGGCGCTCGCGCGGGCGAGCAGCGGCTCGATCGCGACCAGGCCCAGCTTCGGCGAAAGCCGCCCGGCCTCCAGCCGCGACACGTCAAGGATCGTCATGATCAGCCTCGAGAGGCGCTCACTCTCGAGGGTCAGGATCTCCAGGGTCCGGCGGCTCGGCGGGGGCAGCAGCGCCGCGTCGCCGCCCACGATCTCCAGCGCGCCGCGGATGTTCGTCAGGGGCGCCCGCAACTGGTGCGACACGAGCGACACGAACTCCGACTTGAGCCGGTCGAGCTGGCGGAGCTCCCGGTTGGCGCGGGCGAGGTCGGCGTTCCTGGCGGCAAGCTCCGCCGTCGCCTCCTCGAGGTGCGCGGTCCGCTCGGCCACCTTCTCCTCCAGGTCGTGGTTCGCGCTGGCCAGGGACGCCGACGCTTCGGCGTACGCGTGCAGGAGCCTGGAGACCCACTCCAGGGTCACGAAGACGGCGATCGGGCCGACGATCCCGAACAGCACGACCTCGCCGATGAACCCGGTCGTGATCTGCTCCTGCTCGCCGGCGATGTGCTCGCCCCATTCGAAGAAGATCGCGAGGCCTGCCAGCACGAGCGGCAACACCCAGCGAATGACGCTCAGCAAGCGGCCCGACGTCATCGGCGGGCCGGGTATTCGCGCACGCATGACGCCCACGAGATCCTCCTGTCGATCGCCATGCTGGCACACGTCCGCAGAACGTGGCGAGGGCGGCGGCGGTCGCGACACAAACGCGACATCCGCGGGACCGGGCCGCGACGAGACCGCGACTACGCTTCGGGCAGATCTCGCGCGCCGCAGGCAACCCCGGTGGAGACCGGTCCTGCGCCCGCCCGTCGACGACCAGTCGGCGACCGCCAAGCTGCGGAGAGTGATTGGAGGAAACCATGGGTCGGTCTCACTCACGCTGGCTTGTCGCAGCGCCGATCGCGGGGGCAATCCTCGCCGTTGCACTGGGTGCGTGCTCCTCGGCGGGTGCCGCGTCAACCGCAGCACCCGCGGCGACCACCGCTCCCGTCCTGACCGGGGCGGCCGCCGGCCAGGTGATGTTCGAGCAGTCCTGCGCCTCCTGCCACGGTACGGGCGGAGTCGGCTCCAAGTTCAGCGTGGACAACCAGACGATCGAGGTCCCGGCAGTCACGTTCGCCGACCTTGACGCCCTGTACCACGACAAGTTCGACACCATGGCCGTCGACACGATCACGAAGGGGCTCGACGAGGAAGGGCAGCCGCTCAATCGGATGATGCCGCGCTGGACCATCTTCAGCGACCAGCAGCTCGCCGACCTCGTCACCTACCTCAAGAGCCTCAAGTAGCCGGGCGGCCGACGACCATGACGAGTCAACTGTCACCCGGCGGGACGCCTCTGCCGTCCGACGAGGCCCTCCCGGCTGAGGCCGTCGTCACCGGGGCTGAGGGGGCCCCGCCGATCTCGCCTCCCGTTCCCGAGCGCTCGTGGGCCCGCCGCACCTTCGTCCTGCGGGCCCTCGGCGGCATCGGCGCGGCACTCGCGGCTGTGGTCGCGATCCCGGTCGCCGGGCTGGCCGCGGCCCCGGCCACGCGGGGCCCGCTGCGCTGGTCATTGATGGCCGGCTCGGTGGCGCCGACCCCGCGCATCTCAGGCTTCACCAACCTGGGGCCGCTCTCCAACTTCCCGGTCGGCGTTCCGACCCTGCTCCCCGTCACCGTGCCGGTCGATATCGGCGGAACCACGCAGGACACCCAGATCGCCGTCTACGTCGTCCGGCCCCACGACCAGAGCGTCCTGATCCTGGACATCCACTGCACCCACATGGGCTGCCCGGTGGGCTGGAGCCAGGGTGCGAAGCGGTTCCTCTGTCCGTGCCACGGCGGCGCCTTCACGGCCGACGGGGTCGAGGTGGCCGGTCCCCCGCCCCGGCCGCTCGACCGCTATCAAGCGCTGATCGCCAACCAGGAGGTCTGGATGGGCCCGCTGATCGAGGGGGCCTGACCCATGCACCCTCTCCGCTGGATCAATGAGCGTCTCGGTGTCGGGTCGCTCCTCCGGAGGTTCCTCGACCGGCCCATCCCGGCGAACGTCGGCTGGTGGAACACGCTCGGCTCGGCGACGCTCTTCCTGATCATCGTCCAGATCACGACCGGCATCGGGCTCTCGCTCTACTACGTGCCGTCCGCAGATCACGCCTACGACAGCATCCAGCACATCGACGCGCTCGCCTTCGGCGCCTTCGTCCGGGGTGTCCACCACTGGTCGGCATCCGCGCTGGTCGTCCTGATCGGCCTCCACACCCTGCGGGTCTTCTACCAGGCTGCCTACAAGTACCCGCGCGAGCTGACGTGGCTCGTCGGTGCGGTGCTGTTCGTGGTGATGCTCGGCTTCGCCTTCACGGGCTATCTGCTGCCGTGGGACCAGAAGGCCTACTGGGCGACGGTCGTGGGTACGAACGTGGCCGGCGCGGCGCCGTTCGTCGGCGACCTGGTCCTCGGGCTCATGCGCGGTGGCGCCGCGTTGACAACGGTGACGCTCACCCGGTTCTACGGCATCCACGTCTGGGTACTGCCGGCGATCCTGCTCGTGTTCGTCGGCGTGCACCTGTTCATGGTGATCCGGCAGGGGATCGCCGCCGCACCGCGGCGGAAGCCCATCGTCGAGGAGATCCCCGGCGAGAGCCAGCGGGACCGGTACACCCGCGAGTACGTCGCGGAGAAGCGGGCCGGGCACCCCTTCTACCGGTCGCTCCTCAAGGACGCGATCGTTGCCGCCGTCATCATGGCGGTCGTGGCGACCCTCGCCATCGCCATCGGGGCCCCGCTCGAGGCGCAGGCGAACCCGAACGCGGTGGGCTACGTCCCACGACCGGAGTGGTACTTCCTCGACATGTTCCAGATGCTCTGGTACGTGTCCGGACCGGCGGAGCCGCTGATCATCTTCATCGTCGGCACCCTCGGGTTCCTGGTCTTCCTGCTGGTCCCGTTCCTCGACCGGGGCCGGGAGCGTCATCCCCGCCGGCGACCGATCGCGACGGTGCTCGCAACGCTCGTCGTCGTGGGCGTCGTCGGGCTCACCGTCCAGGGCGCGATAGCCCCGGTCGCATCGACCGACACCGCCGTCCAGGTGGACACCGCCACCTTGACCCCGGCCCAGAAGGCCGGCCTCAAGGTCTACCAGGTGGAAGGCTGCGCCTCCTGCCACATGCTGTCCGGACGCGGTGGGACCACAGGGCCAGACCTGACGACCGTCGGGGCGCGGCTCACCGGCCCGCAGATCCAGCAGCAGATCCTGAAGCCTCGCGACAAGATGCCGCCGTACACGGACATCTCGCCCGACGACATGACGAGCCTCCTCGACTTCCTCTCGACACGAAAGTAGGGCCACCGTAGATTTGCCCAGGGTCTCGATCCTGGGCAAATCTACGGTGGGAGTGCCGTACGATCCAAGCTGACGAGTGGACGGTGGGCCCGAGGGCTCACCGTTTCTCGACGCATGGGCACCTGTACCGGCGCCGTCGGCGGTCGATCCCGTGTTGGCGTCGGGCAGGGCCTGCGACCTGTCTCTGAGGAGTACCCGTGCAGCCAAACGTCGTCCTGCCGTTCCTGAGCTCCACGCTCAGCTTCGTGTTCGCGCTCTTCCTGCTGGACCAGTGGCTCGAGCGCCGGCGTTCCTACCAGCTGATCTGGACGATCGGCATGGTCTGGTACGGCATCTCCGCGGGCACCGAGTTCTGGGGCGGGGCGTTCGGCTGGAGCGAGCCGCTCTACCGCGCCTGGTACCTGATCGGCGCAATCTACGTCGCGGCGTGGCTGGGCCTCGGCACGATGTACCTGCTGGGCAAGACGCGGTTCGGCTACGGCGCGGCCTTCAGCGTCCTGCTCGCCGGGCTGTTCACGCTCCTGTCGCAGGCGAAGGCCCAGTACACCGACACCGGGATGCTCCCGTACGTCGCGTTCGCGATCGCGATCGTCGGCGCCATCTTGATCATCATCGAGACATACCGTGGCACCGGCCGCTGGGCCCGGATCGCCGGCTTCCTGATCATCGGCGGGTCCATCGTGGCCATCCCGATCGTTCTCACCGCCGTGATCCCCGCCCCCGGCTACGCCCTCGACGCCAACGGGATCCCGGTCGGCACCGCGATGCCCGGCTCCGTCCGGCTGCTGACCCCGCTGTTCAACGTGACGGGCGGGTTCGCGCTGGCCCTTGGTGCGCTGTACAGCACCTACGTGTTCATGCCCAAGAAGCGCGTGATCCGCTACGACCTGAGCCGCACGCGTGGGGTCGGCGCGCTCCTGGTCAACCTGGTGATCGCGCCCATCGCCATCACCGTCAACCTGGTTGCCTCGATCCCCGGCGCCACGACCGCGCTGTTCCACGGCAAGCTCAACAGCCGCGTGCCGGCCACGATCCTGCTGGCGATCGGCGGCTTCATCCCGTCGATGACGAGCGGACTCTCCCGGTTCGGGGTCACGGAGACGTTCTTCCTGGGCGAGCTCCTGGGCGTGATCTTCCTGTTCGCCGGCACGCTCGTCTCGGTCGAGGTCTTCCGCGAGTTCCGGATCCCGTTCACGCACCGCGTGCTGCGCGCCCGTGGCGACGCGGCCTAGGTTGGAGTTCCCGGGGCGCTGAGCGCGGGATCTGCGTGCGGGTCTCTGTCAGGCACCAGCCCCACTGGTGGTAGTCGCGAAATTGGCGTCATCCACCAGCGCTGCTGGTGAGGAGCGCCGATTTGGCAGGATCCGGGCCGGATTCGCTGCCCAGTACCAGCCGCACCGGCAAGTGGCAGAACCGGCCGACCTGCAGGCGCCGGCTCAGTCCCCGACGACCTCCACCTCGCGCACGGGCGGCAGCGCATCGGGGCGACGGTTGGCGAGCGCCGGGATCTGTCGCCGCGCCGCGGCCACCAGGGAGAGGTCCAGGTCCACCCGCACGATCGCCTCGTCCATCCCCGCCTGCGCGACCACGCGCCCCCACGGGTCCACGACCATCGAGTGGCCCCAGGCGGCGATCGCACCCGGCCCGCCCGCACCACACCCGGCCGCGGCGATGACGTACGCGCCGTTCTCGATCGCACGGGCGCGCAGCAGGACCTCCCAGTGGTCGCGGCCGGTCCGCTCCGTGAACACCGCGGGCACCGCCAGGACCTCCGCGCCGGCCAGGGACAGCGCCCGGTACAGCTCCGGGAACCGCAGGTCGTAGCAGATCGAGAGCCCGAGGCCGCTCCCCTCGACGTCCACGACGACCGCCCGGTCCCCCGCCGTCACCCGCTCCGACTCGCGGTCCGACGGCCCGTCATCCACCGAGACGTCGAACAGGTGGAGCTTCCGGTAGCGGGCCACCAGGCCGCCGGAGCGGTCGAACAGGACGGCGGTGTTGTACGGCCGGGCAGGGTTCCCGGAGACCTCGGCGTGACTCCCGGCCAGGATCCAGCAGCCGAGCTCGCGGGCGATGGCCTTGAAGGGCGCGGTCGTCCCGCCGGGAACGGCACGCGCCGACGCCCGGAACCCGTCGGCCGTCCCGCGGAACTGCACGTACTCGGGCAGCACCACGAGGTCCGCGTCCGCCGCCGCCTCGCGGGCAAGCGTTGCCGCCCGCGCAATGTTGGCCTCGACGTCGTCACGCGCCTCGAACTGGACCAGGGCCACCCGCATCGTCTCCATGACGCGATGGTACGGCGGGCGAGGGCGAACGAGATCGGCCAGCAGGGTGCCGGGGCTACCCGATCAGGCCCGTGTTCGGCGGTTGCCCGGGCACAGGCGCCAGGAGTGGGGTACCGCTCCAGACCGGCTGTTGCGCGATCGCCCGGATGGCCCAGCTGGATCCCGCCGCCAGGACACGGAGCCGTACGAGCGACGCGCGGGATCAGGCGCGATCGAGTCGGCGTACCACGCGCAGGCCAAGCGCAGCCGCGTACCGGTCCTCGGTCGAGTGCTGGGGATCGACGAGCCCGCGCTCGAGGCGCGAGACGAACGACTGCGAGGTGCCCATCCGAGCGGCCAGCTCTCCCTGCCCAACATTGGCCATGCGGCGATGCCTGGCGAGCTCGCGGAGAAGTGCACGGCGATCCTCGGCGGCAGCGATGAGCAGCGGCAGCTCAGGATGCTCGAGCGCGATCTCGGCGTCGAGGTCCTCGATGGAGTCAGACGACGCCTCGGCAAAGGCGTCACGTTCGGTGGTCATTGGCAGGGTCGTTATACCTCTGAGGATATATCCCGTCAAGGCCGGGCTGTCATCCACGGCGAGCTACCTGCCTTTCTCGAAGGCCGCGCGGCGAGACCTCCAGTCCTTGAGGCGATATTCGGCCAGGACGATCTGGCGACCAGGGGTCTTCTGGGTCTTCTTGCTGAACGCAACGAGAGCCCGGAGCATCTGGCTCGCGTGCCCGTCGACGGCGAACAGCAGTCGATACGTGACGCCGTGATCGCCGTCAGCCTCGACCTGGCGGATGTCGCCCTTGATCTGGTTGGTTCCCCGCAGCTCTCGCTGCTCCACCTCCTTCATGGCGGCACGGATACTCGCGTAGTCCCCGACCGGCAGGCTGCGCAGATCGTCGCGAACCACGTGTTTCCCGGACTCGGTCCGATAGAGCCGCCAGTAGCGCGGCGCGTGACTACCTGCCGGTGTCGATGGCATCACCGCCCCTGCGAGTTGACGTCGCACAATCAATCGACCAGCCCGTGGCTGCCAGATCGGCGATCAGGCCGGGTGCTCGCTGTCGCTGGACATCAATAGCGTGTTCGCGGCCGGCCATGTCCGCGCGCCGTCGTCCCCCGTACACTCGGCCGCATGTCCGCGACACCCCGCGCGCCTTTCGCCCCGCGCACACCCGCCGCACGCCTCACGCCCCTCACCCGGGACCAGGTGCTGATCACCATCGGCATCATGAGCGCGCTCGCGGTCGCCGCCCTGGACTCGACCGTCGTCGGCACCGCGATGCCGACCATCATCGGCCAGCTCGGCGGCCTGTCCGAGTACGGCTGGGTGTTCAGCGCGTACCTGCTCACGTCCACCACGACGGTGCCGCTGTTCGCGAAGCTGGCCGACGTCCGCGGCCGCAAGCCCGTGTTCCTGGTCGGCATCGCGCTGTTCGTCGGTGGCTCGGCGCTGTGCGGCCTGTCCGGTTCCATGCCGGCCCTGATCCTGTTCCGCGCGGTCCAGGGCCTCGGGGCGGGCGCGGTCCAGCCGATCGCGTTCACGATCGCCGGCGACATCTTCGAGCCGGCGCGCCGGGCCAGGATGCAGGGCTACTTCTCGGGCGTGTGGGGCGTGTCGGCGATCGTCGGCCCGGCGCTCGGCGGCCTGATCACGTCCACCGTGGGCTGGCCGTGGGTGTTCGAGCTCAACATCCCGGTCGGCGCGCTGGCGGCCGTCATCATCTGGCGCGTGCTCGACGAGCGCTTCGAGCGCCACCCTCACCGCCTCGACTGGACGGGTGCGGTCCTGCTGACCCTGGCGATCGTGCTGCTGCTGCTGGCCGTCGCGGAGGGAGGCCAGCTGTTCGGCTGGACGTCGCCGATCGTGATCGGCATGGTCGTGGGTGCCGTGGCGCTGTTCGCGGGGTTCGTCCGCGTCGAGAGACGCTCGCCGGAGCCGCTGATCGACCTGGATCTGCTGCGCTCGCCGCTGATCCGGGCCGGGCTGGGCATCGGCGGACTCACGGGCATCGTGATGTTCGGCCTCACGACCTACGTGCCGCCGATGGTGCAGGGCGTTCACATGGGCACGCCGGTCGAGGCGGGGGCCGCCGTCGCGGCGATGTCGATCGGCTGGCCGATCGGCTCGGTCGTGGGCGGGCGATCGCTCATCCGGTTCGGCGCGCGGCCGGTCGTGCTGGCCGGGACCGGGTTGCTGGTGGTCGGGACGCTGCTGAACACGCAGCTCGGGCAGTTCGATGCGCTCGCCTACGCGATGGTGGCGTCCGCGATCACGGGCCTCGGCATGGGCCTCACCGCAACGACACTGCTGATCGTGATCCAGGGTGCGGTGGCCTGGCAGCGGCGTGCGGTCGCCACCGGGCTCGTGCAGTTCAGCCGGACGATCGGCGGTGCCGTAGGCGTGGGGGTGATGGGCGGCATCCTGACCGCGTTCGTGGGGGCCGTGTCGTCCGGGATCCTGGACCCGATCGCGCGGAATCAGATCCCACCCGACGTGCTGGCCGCAGGGAGAGAGTCGCTGGCGTCGGGCCTCGGGGTGATCTACTGGATCCTGTTCGGGTCGGCGGCCGCGGCCTGCGCGCTGGCCGTGCGGTACATGCCGGACGTTGCGCTGGGCCACGAGATCGAGGCGGCGCCGCGCCCGTAGTCGTCTCGTCCGAGCGGCTCGCCTCCGGCGGCAGCGATGCGTCGTCAAAGGTCGCGAGAATCGCGGCCGACCCGACCACCAGGAAGTCACGCTGGTTGACGATGCGGGCCGCGGCGCGCAAGAGGTGCTCGAGGCGCGCTTCACCGGTGCATCGCCCCAGCGCCCCGGGCAGTCCGATAGGCGTCAAGGATGGCGCGCCGCTCCTCGTCAGACAGCAGGCCGAGTTCGTCAAGCCCTAGAAGCCGGCCTGCTGGACGGCCGTGACATCGTGGCCGGGAAGCAGGCCGGCCACGCCTGCCGGGAGCATCTCGTCGAGGAGCACCTTCACGCGGGAACGGCCTCTTCCCGGGCGCGCCGGCGCGCCAGCTCGAGCACGCCGACGGCCTGGCGGCGGGTGACGGTCGGGAACTGCCGCAGGAACTCGTCGAGAGTGTCGCCGGCCTCGAGGTACTCGAGCAGGGTGTCCACCGGGACGCGCGTGCCGGCGAACACGGTCGCACCCCACGCACGGTCGTCGGACCGGGTGACCAGGGGCTTGCTCGTCGTCATGATCGCCACCTTCCTTGGGACGTTCCGCCAGCCCCAGAGTAGGCCCTCGCCGCCGTGGTCGCCCTACGCCGGCGGGGGACCCAGGTTGAGGGCGAGGAGGCGGGCGAGGATCTCGTCGTCCGGGAGGTCTGCGGGCCAGCCGTAGGCGGTGAAGACGGCGGCGTCGAGGGCGGCGTGGGCGTGGGCGAGCCAGGTGGGGCGCTCGTTGTAGAGGTTGGTCAGGGTGCGCACGGCGAGGGCGGCGGGGTCGAGGCCGGGCGGGTTGAGCCAGCCCTTTCGGAGCTGGTCGAGGGCGTACGCGGCGGCGCCGATGTCCTCGCGCTGGTCATCGGTGGGGCGCGGGAAGGGGAAGGTCTCGAAGCAGGTGGTGGGCGTGTAGCGGAAGCCGGACTCGACCTCACGGAGCTGGGTGCCGGTGGCTCGCGCCCAGAGCTCGTGGGCCCGTGAGTGGAGGACGCCGAAGGTGTAGTCGTCGCCGCGCGCGAAGGCGATGAGCTGGTGGTCGGCAAGAACGTCCGCGGTGACCCACGCGAACAGGCGGTGCTTGGTGAGGTTCGGGGTCGCGATGTACCGCGGCAGTCCGCGCAGGGCTGCCCGCATGCCGGAGCGCGCCTCGACGTGGAGCCACCACCGTTCGGCGTAGGCCGCCCGCTTGTTCTTGGTCCGCTCTGGCCGGACATGCTCAAGCACGTACTTGAACGGCGCCTCGTACAGAGCCGCTTCGTGTTCGGACATGTCGACCCCGAAGTCGATGATCCACATGTCCCTGGGCCGACGGGTGAGGTCGAGGCCATTGACCCACGGCCGGACGACGTCCCGGTTCGATCGGCCGTCCGGGTTGGGCGCCGCGAGCAGGCGGGCCGCCGTCACGGCGTCGATGTCGAACGCGCCGCCCTTCGTGTCGCCCATGAACGTGATCCCGAGGTTCTCGCGCAGCTGGCGCGCCCGGGTGATGTCGAGCCCGCTCGACAGGTCGGCGTTGATCTCGCCCACCCGGTGGCCGTCGAGCTCTCGGTCGGCGTCGGTGCCGTCGTCCTGGCCGACGAAGCTGATGTGGACGTTCGCGCCCGAAAGGACCCAGGGATCGTCGGACCGGGCGAAGAAGATGCCGCCGGTCTCGTTGACCCGCTCCAGGACGCGGCGGTTCGCGCCGCCCCGGATGCCCTGTGTGGCGAGCAGCCCGGCGCGCCGAGTCCGGCCGGCCGCGATCTGCGCCCGTGCCTTCTCGTGCCAGTAGGTCACCAGGTCGGCTTCGCGCGGCAGCCGGTCGCCGAAGACATCGAACA
>DATCGK010000448.1:0-5990 GCA_036508975.1 Candidatus Limnocylindrales bacterium | reverse complement strand
AAGACGGAGGTGGCGATCCGGGCCGCGTTCAAGGCGATCCAGGACGGCCGCCAGGTGGCGGTCCTCGTGCCGACGACCGTCCTCGCCGCCCAGCACGACACGACGTTTTCGCAGCGCTTCGCCGCGTTTCCGCTGACCGTCCGGCTGCTCAGCCGGTTCGTCTCGGCGCGGGAGCAGGCGGCCACGATTGCCGGCCTGGCCAGCGGTTCGGTCGACCTGGTCATCGGCACCCATCGCCTGCTCTCCAGGGATGTCCACTTCCGCGACCTGGGCCTGGTCGTGGTCGACGAGGAGCAGCGCTTTGGCGTCGCGGCCAAGGAGCGCCTGAAGCGGCTCCGGCGCGAGGTGGACGTCCTGACCCTGTCGGCCACGCCGATCCCGCGGACGCTCAACCTGGCCCTGGCCGGGATCCGGGACATGTCGGTCATCGAGACCCCGCCCGAGGACCGTCTGCCGATCCAGACGCGCGTCGCGGAGGCGTCCGCCGGCCTCGTGCGGGACGCGATCCTGCGCGAGCTCGACCGCGGCGGCCAGGTGTTCTACGTGCACAACCGTGTCGAGACCATCGAGGCCCAGGCCGAGCAGCTGCGGCGGCTCCTGCCCGGGGCGCGGATCAGCGTGGGCCACGGGCAGATGGGCGCCGACCAACTGGAGAAGGTGATGCTCGCCTTCGCGGACGGCGCCGCGGACGTCCTCGTCTGCACCACGATCATCGAGTCCGGCCTGGACATCCCGAACGCGAACACCATCGTCATCGACCGCGCCGACACGCTGGGCCTGGCGCAGCTCTACCAGCTCCGAGGGCGCGTGGGCCGGTCCTCGCGGCGCGCGTATGCGTACCTGCTCTACCGGCGCCGCGAGCGCATGAGCGAGGAAGCCCGCAAGCGCCTCCAGGCGATCTTCAACGCGTCCGAGCTGGGCGCCGGGTTCCAGATCGCGCTGGCGGACCTCGAGATCCGCGGGGCGGGCAACATCCTGGGCGGCGAGCAGTCCGGGCACATGGCGGCGGTCGGGTTCGACCTGTATTCACGGCTGCTGGCGGAGGCCGTCGAGGAGGCCAAGGCCCGGCGCGAGGACCGGGTGCCCGTGCGGGACGTGCCGCAGGCGGTGGTGGACCTGCCGGTCGATGCGCACCTGCCGGATGACTACGTGCCCGAGGTCGCCCAGAAGCTGGAGCTGTACCGGCGGCTGGCGAGGACGCGGACCGTGGGCGACGTGGCGGCGTTCCGACAGGAGGTGCTGGACCGCTACGGGCCGATGCCCGCACCGGTCCTGCGGCTGGTCGAGGTGGCGGAGCTCCGGCTGTCGGCGGAATCGGCGGGCGTGGCGTCGCTGGCCCGCGAGGAGGGGTGGCTGGTCGTGCGGTTCGGGGCGTCGCTCTCCCGGGCGACCGCGATGCAGCTGCTGTCGCCATCGTTCGGCGTGCCGCTGCCCGGTGTGCGGGCGGGGGACATGACGTTCGCCTCGAACCAGGTCCGGATCCGGCTGCCGAAGGACGCGCTCAAGGGCTGGGTGCTGACGCAGGCCGTCGTGTCGCGGCTGGTGGCGGCTGCGGGCGTGGAGGTGGCGGGCCCAGAGGTGTCGGTGTGAGCTGGCTGCGGCGAAGGCGGCGCCGGGCGGCGCGGATCATCCTCCTCGACCCCGCGGGTCGCGTGCTGCTCTTCCGCCTGGCGCCGGAGCGCGATCCGGCCGGTCGCGGCTACTGGTACCTGCCGGGTGGCGGGATCCGGCCGCGCGAGTCGATCGAGGCGGCCGCCCTGCGCGAGCTGCGCGAGGAGACTGGCATCCGCGACGTGACCCTGGGAGCGATCCTCGGCGAGCGGCCCGGCGTCCGGTTCAGCTTCGCCGGTCGCGACATCGTCCAGGACGAGTGGTACGTGGCAGCACGCGCCGTGACCGCGCGGGTCGGCACCGGGCGCCACGGCGACGGGGAACGCCGGGCCATCGAGGCGCACCGCTGGTGGTCGATCGCCGAGCTTGCCGCGAGCGACGAGGTGGTGCACCCGCCCGGGCTCATCGAGCTCGTCGTTGCCGCGGCCCGGAGCTGACCGATCAGGTGAGGTCACGCTGACTGACAGCGCGGTGCTTGTCCACAGCATGCCGATCACCGAACCGGTCTGCGCGAATTCAGGCACGGCACGCCTACCACGGGGGCGTTGAAGAGGCGCGGGGGTGCTGCCGGCTAAGGTCGATACAAGCGGACGAATGCGTCGACGTCGACCCTGGGGTGACGGGCAGTTCCGAGCACCACGATCCTGATCGTGTGGATCCCCTGGTTGGTCCAGTTGAACGCATACGCGATCCGCCGCAGGATCGTCGAGGAGGAATGCAGGTTGACCGTGGCAGTGTAGATACCGTCGATGTAGATTTTCGCGGATCCCCTCGTCGGTCCCATTTCGGTGACCCAGCCAACGCCGCTCCCGGTGAAGGTGTAACTGGACGAGGCACCCGCAGTCGTGGCATACCTCGTGGTTCCGCCGGAATAGCCACTTGAATACGCGGTCGTCCACCTGCCACCAAACTTCACCGCGGTGCTCGACTGCTGGGTCACCAGCGGCTCGATGTAGGGCCCGTAGACCCAGCCGCTTCGGTTGCCCGCACCATCGGCTGCGCTCACGACGTAGCGGTAGGTGGAGCCGAGACCAAGCGCCTGTCTGGTCGAGGTGGTCGTAGCGCCGGGCAGGCTTTGGACGACCCACGAACCGCCGTTCACCCTCCGCTCGAGCGTGTAGCCGGAGATCCCACACGAGTCCGTCGCCGACCAGAAGGTCCGCACGGGCGAAGTCGAGGACCCGAGGGTGGCCGCCGCGTAGAGCCGGGAAACGGGAGCCTTCACCGCAGGTGCAGTCGTGTCTGACACCGGGTTGGCCACCGTTGCCTTGAGCTTCAGGATGCGGTCATAGGAGGCCTGCAGGGTTGTGAGCGGGATCGTGCCGTCCTGCGCGGCCAGGAGGAGGGCCGCGTAGGACGCCTTCGTCGAAGCCTCGGAGCCCGTCAGCAGGATCATGTCGGTTCCCGCCTGGGCCGCTCGCAGGGCGAGCGAGGTGGCCGAGACGCCCCGTGCGGCGGCGGTGCCGCTCAGCGAGTCCGTGATGGTCACCCCGCTGAATCCGAGGGTGTTCCGCAGCAGGCCCACGCTGATCGCCGGCGACCAGCCGGCGGCGTTGGCATCGTCGTAGGCCGTGTAGGTGGCGTTGGAGAGCATGATCATCGGGACGTGGCTGCTGATCGCCTTCTCGTAGGGCAGCAGGCCGGGCGCCAGGCTCGACTTCGAGGCTGTGATCGTCACGACATCGGTGTCGGTGTTGAGGGTCGCGAGACCGATGCCCGGGAAGTGCTTCATCGTGGGAATGTCGCCACCCGACTGCAGGCCGGAGGCGAAGGCGTCCGACAACGTGGCGGTCAGGGAGGCATCGAAAGACCACGTTCGTCCTTGCTGGTACATGAAGGATGCGGTGGAGGATGGAACGTCCGCCACCGGGGCCAGGTTGTTGTTGATGCCGCCGCAACGAAGGACGAAGCCCGTGGCCTTTCCCTGTGCCGTGGCCGTCGAGGCGCTGCCCAGGCTGCCCATTTCGGGCGGTGACAGGTTCGGTGGTGCCCAGGTCAGTCTGCTCACCGAGCCGCCCTCCTGGTCCGTCGCGATCAGAAGCGGTGGCTGACCGCCGGCGGCGGCGGCGGTCAGCAGCTTCGTGGTCAGTGCTCTCAAGGCGCTCGCACTCGTGATGTTGGAGCCAAAGAGGATCACGCCCCCTACCTCACCACGCCCGATCCGCCCGAGCAGGTCCGTGTCTGGGGTTGTGCCGGACATCGCTACCATCAGCTTCTGCCCGACCAGTTGGGCGAATGCCGGCAGGAGGGCGGACCGAAACGCCACAGGCGCGCCAACGTCGTCGACGCTTGAACGGAGCGCTCCCCGGGCGATCGAGTCGGGGGTCAGGGGCGATGGACTTGCGCAGCCAGAAACCAGTCCCGCCAGCACCACGATGGCCATCAGCCGAAACGCCTGTTGTCCGCGCATGCCTTCCAGACGGCCCACGCCATCCGTCGGTGACGGCTCAACGAGTCGGTTCAAAGTGTCATTCACGCACGCTGGCCGAGGATGGCGTCGCCTCGTCGACGCGCCTGAGGCGCAGCTCGCACATCCACTGGTTGCGCCGGCAGTGGTTGCGTCGGCCCGGTCGCGGCCGCAGACTCGGCCGATGCACGCGCTCGCTTCAGCCCGACGACAAGGAGATCGACATGCCTGACACCCAAGCGACCTCGTGGCGATCGATCGTGTACGGGACGCCGGTCGTCTCGAGCGACGACGACCGCCTGGGCGAGGTGCGTGAGGTCCTCGGGTCCGACGCCGAGGACATCTTCCACGGCTTGCGCGTGCGGCTCACGAACCAGCGGCGAGACGTGATGATCGCGGCCGATGCTGTCACCGGCATGTCCGACGACGGCGTGCGGACGAGCCTGCCGGCGTCGGAGATCGAGGCGCTCGCCACCTACGACGAGACGGCGACATACCACCTGGCCTCGGTCGGCTGGCTGCGCAAGCACCTCGGCTGGCAGCGGGACCGTGAGAGCGACGAAGAACCAGGCTGAGATTCGACGAGGCGCCTCACGCGGGTCACATCCCTCTCCGCTGACCGAGGAGAGCGGCACCGCCGCGCGCGGAGGCCGGGCGGCCGACGACCCTTGCGCCGGGTGCCGAGGCGTGCGCGCCATCGTGTCGGCATGCGGCACTTGGTCGGTCTCCTGCTCGTGACGGTCCTCGCCGGCTGCGGCGTCAAGCTGAGGCCGCCTACCGGATGGGGGTTGCCCACGGCACCGCCAAGAACCTTGCCGAGCACGCCCGCCGCCGGCTCGACGCCCGGCGACCGGGCGTTGCTGCGTTCTGGCCAGGTGTCGGCACCTTGGAGACGCTGGCGTGCCCTGTGCGAGTGCGCGCGCCGAGCCTCCGGGGGCCCTCCTCGCATCCAGTGTCATTGGCGAACGCTCGCGGACGCCGGCGTCATCTCCGCCAACACGCCTCGCGACCAACGGCCCTTGGCGGACGACTGGGTCGGCACGACGCTGATCGCAGGGCCGCTCCCGTCGGCGCGAACGTGGAAGAGGGCACGAATGTCTGACAAGGCAAGGCGCAAGGTCGCCGTCGTCGCGATCGGCGGCAACTCGCTGATCCGGGGCGCCGGGCACCAGAGCGTCGAGGATCAGCGCGAAGCCGCGAAGGAGACCACCCGCCACATCGCGGAGATGATCGAGGCTGGGTGGAACGTCGCGATCGGCCACGGCAACGGGCCCCAGGTGGGCTTCATCCTCCGCCGCTCCGAGATCGCCGCCAGGGTGGAGGGCATGCACGAGCTCCCGCTGGACGTCTGCGGCGCGGACAGCCAGGGCGCGATCGGCTACGCGCTCCAGCAGACCCTCCAGAACTGGCTGTTCCAGCGCGACATCCACACGAACGTCGCCACCGTCGTGACGCAGGTGCTGGTCGATCGAGACGACCCGGCGTTCCAGAACCCGACCAAGCCCATCGGGGGCTTCATGGCCGAGGCCGAGGCCAGGCGCCGCGAGGCCGAGATGGGCTGGTCGGTGGTCGAGGATGCCGGCCGCGGCTGGCGCCGGGTGGTGGCCTCGCCGATGCCGAAAGAGGTCGTCGAGCTGGATACCGTCAAGGCGCTGATCAACGCGGGGGTGGTCGTCATCGCCGTCGGCGGAGGCGGCATCCCGGTCATCGACAGGGGCGGCGGCGAGTACGTCGGCATCGCCGCGGTCATCGACAAGGACTACGCCAGCAGCCTCCTCGCCCAGAGCATCGGGGCCGACCTGTTCCTGATCTCGACCGCGGTCGAGAGGGTGGCGCTCAACTACGGCAAGCCCGACCAGCAATGGCTGGACCGCATCACCGTCTCCGAGGCCCGCAGGTACCTGGCCGAGGGCACGCACTTCGCCAGGGGCTCGATGGCGCCCAAGATCGAGGCGATCCTGTGGTACATGGA
>DATCGK010000447.1:0-3817 GCA_036508975.1 Candidatus Limnocylindrales bacterium | reverse complement strand
ACAGGCGGAGGTCGTCCGCGCCCGTGTTCACGATGTCGTGCCAGGTCCCCGCCGGAACCTGGACCAGCCAGCCGGGCCCGATCGCGGTCCGCTCGTCGCCGAGCACCGCCTCACCCTGGCCCGACACGATGACGAGGACCTGGTCCACGTCCGCGTGGACCTCGGCGCCGATGTCGTCTCCGGGCGGGATGCTCATGACCACGACCTGGCTGTGCGGCCCGGTGGCCAGGACCTCGCGGAAGAAGGTGTTGGCCATGGCCCGGTCCGTGATCTTGGTGACGTAGCCCATCGTGGCTCCTCCGTTGGGGTGGTGAGGGTTCTGGGCGAGCGTCGCAGGCGTCCCCCGCGCTGGGCAAGGGCCGGAGGACACCCACGGGCTTCCCGTCAGGCGCGCCCGCGGGCGAGATCGATCAGCCGTCCCAGGACCCGCTCGCCGTCCGCACGGAGGCCGTTGTGGGCGTACTCGTTCGTGATCCACGGCCGCAGCCCGCGGACGCCCGCCGCCGTCTCCTCGGCGAAGGCGCGTTCCACGTACAGGTCGTCCACGTAGATCGTGGCGGCGACCGGCACCTCGTTGCGGGCAAGGCGAGCCTCGTCGTAGAGACGCGGCCACGGGTGCTCCGCCAGGGCCCCCGCCACGTCTCGGTGCGGCCGGAGAAGGCCGCACTCCTCGAACATCCACGGGAACACGTGCTCGGCCGTGAACGCCTCGGAGCCCTCGAACCAGTCCGGCGTCAGCCGGTGCGCGGACCAGCGCGTGGCGCCGCCGTCCGCGTAGGAGGATTCGTGGAGGGTGGCGTAGAGCGGGTTGCGGCTCCACCGGACCGCCTCCTCGACATCATGGAGGAACGCCGTCGAGCCGAACGGGAGCTCGAGGACATGGTGGAGGAGCTCGAAGCCGGCGGAGCTGCCCAGCCACATGCCCATCTGACGGAACCGCCGGACCGAGAGCCGGTCGCCGGACGGGAGGCGGACGTCCTCCTTCTCGATGCGGCGGTGGGCCTCGAGAACGCGGGCACGGTCGTCCGGGTAGCGCTCGAAGTAGCGGCGGTTTGCCTCGCGGAGGCGCTTCCAGGTGGCCCCATAGACGTCGTCGACCGGCCGGTTGGTGATCGGCGCCAGCCCGCCGGTGATGAGCGCCTCGCGCAGGCCTTCGGGTGCGATGGACAGGTACGTGAGCGAGGTGAAGCCGCCGAAGCTCTGACCCAGCAGGCTCCAGCGGTCCACTCCAAGCTCGCGACGGATCCACTCCGCGTCCCGGACGATCGAGTCCGCCCGGAAGTGGGTGAGGTAGGCCGCCTGGTCCGCGACGGTCTTGCCCGGGACCTGCGGACCGACCGGGGTGGAGCGCCCGGTGCCGCGCTGGTCGAGCAGCAGGACGCGGTACTCCGTGAGCGCCCGCTTCATCCAGCCCGAGGGCGGGCTGGTGGGACGCGCGGCCTCGAATCCCGGGCCGCCCTGGAGGAACACGAGGTAGGGGCGATCCGCGCCCTCCGGGTCTGCAACCTCGCGGGTGAACACGGTGATCGACGGCCCGTCGGGGCGGGCGTGGTCCAGCGGGACGCGGTGCTCGCGCTCGGTGAGGACGGCGCCCGGGACGCGGTAGTTGGTGGTCATCGTGAAGGCTCTCCCTACCAGCGCTGGTGGACGAGGGGCTTGATCCGTGTCTCGTAGAGCTCGGAGACGCGTGCCATGGTGGCCTCGGGCAGGGGCGCCAGGTCGGCGGCCGCCGCGTTCGCGCGCGCCTGGACGGGCGTCTTCGCGCCTGGGATGGTGGCCGTCACGCCCTCGTGCATGAGGATCCAGCGGAGGGCCAGCTGGGCCATCGAGGCTCCGCCCGGGACAAGCGCGCGCAACTCGTCCACCACGGCCAGGCCCGTCTCGTAGTCAACCCCGGAGAACGTCTCCCCGACGTCGAACGACTCGCCGTGGCGGTTGAACCGCCGGTGATCCGACGCCTCGAACTCGGTCGTCGGCGTCAACCTGCCGGCGAGCATGCCCGACGCGAGCGGAACCCGGGCGAGAACGCCAACGTCGCGACGCGCCGCCTCGGCCAGGATCCGGTCCGCCGGACGCTGGCGGAACATGTTGAAGATGATCTGGACGGCTGCGACGCCCGGGAACTCGATCGCCTTGAGCGCCTCCTCCACCTTCTCGACGCTCACGCCGTAGGCGGCGATCGCCCCGGCATCGACCAGGTCGTCGAGGGCGGCGAAGATCTCGGGTTGGTAGTAGATCGCGGTCGGCAGGCAGTGGAGCTGCACCAGGTCCAGGCGGTCCACGCCCAGGTTCTCGCGGCTCCGGTCCACCCAGGCCCGGAACGCCTCGGGGGTGTAGTTGCCCGGGTCAAGGGGCACCCGCCGCCCCATCTTCGTGGCCACGAAGAACGACTCACCACTGCGCTCCCGGAGGAACCGTCCGATCAGGCGCTCACTGTGGCCGTCGCCGTACACGTCGGCCGTGTCGAAGAGGGTGATGCCGACGTCTGCCGCGGCGTGCAGGGCACGCAGGCTGAGCGCGTCGTCGACTCTGCCCCAGTCGCCGCCGATCGCCCAGGACCCGAACCCGATGACGCTGACCTCGCGACCGGTCTTGCCGAGGCTGCGGTACTCCATGGCGTTCTCCGTTGGTGAGATGTCCGGGCGTGGCGTTCGCCTCCAGCGTATCGCCGGCGGCCGGAGCCGGACGGGCTTCCCAGCCGGGAAATCCCCACCGGCTCTATCCTCAGCGTCTCACGGGCCGGAGCATGCGGCCCTCGCAGCGTCACCAGCATCCTCGCTGCGCCAGGAGGACACGTCCAGTGGCCGATCTGTCCACCGAGTTCACGGGCATCCGCTTCGAGAACCCGTTCCTGCTCGCCTCGGCGCCCCCGACCGAGTCCGAGAGCAACATCATGCGGGCCTACGAGGCCGGCTGGGGAGGGGTCGTCACCAAGACGATCGGGCTCCACCCGGTGGTCAACGTTCCCGGGCCCAAGACCAAGTTCCTGCGCATCGACCAGGACGGCTCCCGCGTCTCGATGGCCAAGCGCCCGGACGCCACCCTCATGGCGTCCTGGAACTGGGAGCTGATCTCGGACAAGCCGATGGACTGGTGGCTGCCGAAGTTGCAGAACATCAAGCGCGCCTGGCCGAACCGGGTGCTGGTCGCATCGATCATGGCCGGCTCCGGCAACGACAAGGAGCTGGGCAACTGGCAGACGCTGGTGCAGGGCGTCCAGGACGCGGGCGCGGACGCGATCGAGCTCAACTTCTCGTGCCCGCACATGGACCGCGTGGACATGGGCGCCAACGTGGGCAAGGATGCGGTCCTCTGCTCCATCTCGACCCAGGCCGTGAAGGCCGTGGCGAAGGTGCCGGTCTGGGTCAAGCTCACCCCGGCCACGGCAAACATCGTGGACGAGGCGCGGGCAACCTTCCTGGGCGGGGCGGACGCGATCGTGTCCTCCAACACGTTCCCGTCCGTGCCCCTCGTCGATCCCGAGACCGGCGAGTTCGAGGTCAACGTGGACGGCCAGGTGTCCTCCGGAGGCATGGGTGGACCGGCGATCCTGCCGCTGTCGCTGGCCAAGATGGCGGAGATGACGCAGGCGTTCCCGGACGGGGCGTTCTCGGGCATCGGCGGCATCGCCACCTTCGCCCACGCCCTCAACTACTTCCTGCTCGGGTGCGGCACAGTCCAGGTCGCCACGGCGGCCATGCTGGACCACGCGATCGGGCCCAACGTGATCCGGAACCTGACGACCGGGATGGCCGAGTTCCTGGACCGCAACGCGGACCGGGGCTGGACGCGCCTGGAGGACTTCCGCGGGCGCAAC
>DATCGK010000446.1:0-2746 GCA_036508975.1 Candidatus Limnocylindrales bacterium | reverse complement strand
CTCCTGCTGTTCACGCTCTGGCACAACCGCTCGTACCCGGGCCTCGCCCTCGCGTTCATCGGGATCGCGTCCAACGCCCTGGTGATCATCGTGAACGGCGGCTGGATGCCCGTGTGGACGCCTGCCTACGTGGCGTCCGGGCTCGAAGGTCCGCTCTCGTCGGTGCTCCACATCCCGGTCGACGGGACGGGCACCGAGTTCATGCTCCGGCTGGTTCCATTTGCGGACATCATCCCGATCCCGCTGCCGCTGGTCCGGAACGTCGCCTCCATCGGTGACCTGTTCCTGACCGCCGGCCTCGGGTTCTTCCTGTTCGCCACGCTGATGCGGACGCCGGCCCAGACGCAGGCGGCGATCGACGAGGCGAAGGTCGGTCGCTACCTGGGGCTGTCCGGAACGACGCGCCTCCCGCGACGCGCCGAAGGCACGGAGGGCGAGCCGGACGCCGGGGCCCTTGACGTTCGCGCGGGCACCGGCCTGACACCAGCCCTGGAGGGCGCCGCCGCGCTCGAGCGGCCGCTGATGATGGGCGCCGGCGGCATGGGCATGGCCTCGCCGTCCCAGACCTCGCTGGTCGCCGAGGGTGGGGCAGCCGCGGTCCTCGTCCCGGGCGGGATCGCCGTCCCTCGTGCGCGCCTCCGACGCCGCTCGATCCTGCCGCGGATCCGCCGCCACCCGTACGTCCGCCTGGCGCTCAACGGCTCGTTCTCGGCGCTCTGGGTGGGCCAGGTCATCAGCCTGTTCGGCGACCGGGTGAACCAGATCGCCCTCGCCGCGTTCGTCTACGAGGCCACGGACTCCGCACTCCTTGTGGCGCTGACCTTCTTCGTCGGGACGATCCCGAACCTGCTGTTCTCCCCTGTCGCCGGGGCCTTCGTGGACCGCTGGGACCAGAAGCAGGTGCTGGTGGTCTCGGACATCCTGCGGGCCGCCCTGGTGCTGCTGATCCCCGTGGCCGTGCTGGTCAACGTCTGGCTTGCCTACCCGCTCGTCTTCCTGATCACGACGGTCTCGATCTTCTTCCGCCCGGCCCGCGTGACGATCCTGCCGCGCCTCGTGCCGGAGCGGGACCTGCTCTCCGCCAACTCGGCGATGTGGGTGGGCGAGACGCTGGCCGATGTCGTGAACTACCCGATCGCCGGCCTGTTCGTCGTCTACCTGGCGCAATCCCTGCCGATGGCGTTCTGGTTCGACGCCGCCACCTACCTCGTATCCGCGGGGCTGCTGTCTTCGATCGTGGTGCCGCCGATCGTGCGGCGACTGCGCAGCGGGAACGGGGAGACGACAGATACCGGCGATGCGAGCGTTGGCGACCAGGACGCGAGCGCCGACGAGGGCGCGACCCCGATCGACTCCCCGGCCTCGATCGTTGCCGACCTCAAGGCCGGCTGGGCCTTCCTCCGTCACGAGGCCGTGCTGCTGGCGAACACGCTGCAGGGGACCGCGGGCCAGTTCGCGGTGGGCATCGTCACGGTCTCGAGCATCGTGCTGGCCAGGCAGATCACGAACTCCTCGGGCGACGAGTACCGCGCCACGTATGCGTTCATGGAGACGTCCATCGGCCTCGGCAACCTCATCGGCGGCTTCGTCCTGGGCGCGATCGCCGCTCGGGTCCGCAAGGGTCCGCTGGTGATCGCCGCGTACACCGCCTTCGGCGTGCTGGTGTTCATGGTCGGCATCGCCGACTCCATTCCGCTGGTCCTGGGGCTGCTGTTCGGCGTCGGCGTGGCCAACATGGCGTTCGTCATCCCCAGCCAGACGTTGTTCCAGGAGCGCACGCCGCCCGAGCTGATGGGGCGCGTGGTGAGCCTGCGGTTCGCCCTGGTGTTCGGCGGGATGTCGGTGGCGATGGCGGTGGGCGGGCTGCTCGTGGGCGTGTTCGGGCCGGGTCCCGTGATCGCGGCGGGTGGCCTGGTGTCGATCGTCGCAGGGCTCGCCGGGCTGAGCGTCAAGGCCCTCCGCGAGGCGTGACGCGCCGGGCAGGCCGGACGCGGGCAGGGCTGGGTACACTGTCGGCCGCGTGAGGCGATGCCTGCAGGCGTTGCCCGCGGAGAGGAGATCGATCACCGGATGACCGACAAGCAGCGCGACCCGAAGGCCGCTGGCCCCGAGGGCGCGACGAACGACACCCAGGCCATGGATGACGCTGCCCTCGATATCGACACCGCGCCCGACGCCGCGGCGCCCTGGGACCAGGCCGACGAGTCCGTCGATGCCGCGGCCGATGTCACGCCGGCGGCAGCCGTTGCGGCGGCCAAGGCAAGCCGGGGTGCCCGCGATCGCCGGCCCAAGGCCGCGCCCGCCGCCCCGCCGTCCGTCTCGGCGCAGGCGGTCCACGTCAACGACCGCGCGTCCGCCGTGTTCGTCCTGGCGTCGATCGGCGTGTTCGTGGCGCTCTTCGCCTGGGCGCTGCTGTTCGGGCATGGCGGCTTCGTTACCAACGTCATGGCCACGCCCACACCAGCGCCCACGGCGACACCGGCTGCGAGCCCGTCGGCGGCTTCGTCGCCCGTCGCAAGCGGATCGGCTGCGCCCTCCGGATCGCCGGCTGCGTCGCCCGCAGCGAGCGGATCGGCCGCCCCGAGCGCATCCGCCAGCGCCGCTCCTGCCGCATCGGCGGCGCCCTCCGGCTCGCCCGCGCCGTCGCCCAGCGCCGCCAGCTCGCCGAGCCCAGCGGCGAGCTAGGCCCACCGGCAAGTCAGGCCCCGGCGATGGACGAGTCCCGGGCACGCGCCAGCGAGGCCCG
>DATCGK010000445.1:0-2656 GCA_036508975.1 Candidatus Limnocylindrales bacterium | reverse complement strand
AGCGGATCCGCTGACGCCACGGCGTAGACGTGTGGGTGTCCTCCTGGGTGGCGGCGTGCTCCTCGTGCCCGCCATGGCCTGCCGTGCGAGCGCGTAGGCGGTCTCGTGCGGCGTCGAGCGCGGCGACGTCGATCACACGCGGCAGGATCAGAGCCAGCAGCGCGATCATGATGAACCCGCCGATGAACTCGGCGACGGCGAACTGCCAGCCGACCAGTAGCCACAGCACGGCCCCGAGTTCTAGCACCAGGTTCGTGCTGGCGAACATGAAGACCATCGCGGACGTGAAGTCTGCGCCGCGCACAAACAGGCTCTTGGCCAGTGCGCTCGCCGCATAGGAGCACGACGAGCTGACCATGCCGAAGAAGCTGGCCCGCACGATCGTCTTCGGTCGGTGATCACCCAGGACGCGCTGCATCTCCCTCTTCGACACGAACGCCTGCACCGCGCCGGAGAGGGCAAAACCCAGCACCAGAGCCCACAACGTGTCGTAGAACATCCAGAAGCCCTCGGCCAAGCTTGACCAGATCGTTCCGAGAACTCCCACCTCAACTGCCCCGTTGATTGCCTGAGCCTGGCTGGCCGACGTCCGGCGCCGTTCGCGAGCGGGACGCACGGTGCACGTGTTCACGCAGCTCCCGCCAGACGTCGCGCAACTCCGAACCGACGAAGCGCACACGTCCCAACGGGCCAGTACCGCACTCGGGCACACCAGAACTCACCGGACACTCACCTTCTGTCGTAGACATCTGCCGCCACCTCCTCATCGATCAGGTTCCACGCGAACCCAGGAGCGAGCCAGCGTGCGGCTCGCCCCGGCGCAACCAACACAGTGGACCACCAGCACCCGCCCGACACTCCTCCAGGTCCCTGAGTGGCACGCGGCTCTCGCCACGGCACACCCGAATATTCCGGCCCCGGGCGCTTATGGAGTAAGCCTCGCCGCCGACGTGGGGTGCCACCAGGTGCCTCTATCGGCAAGCGCGCATTCGTTACGCACGTCGAAGCCGAAGCGGCCAGCAGTTGACACGATACCCCGCTTGCCAGTCCACAAACGCGTGAGCTGAGCGGCCGAGCCCACTACTGAGCCGCTGATCCCAAAGTCGTCCAGCACCGAAGGATCAGATCTGGTCATCCCGTAGCAACCCTGTTGCCCAGTTGTGGGATCTCATCGCCGGCGCGACTCCGGGTGAGGGCCGGGTTCATGTGCGCACTGTCGAACGCTGTTTGGCGGCGTACCGGGCGTCACAGCCTTGTCGATGTGGTCGAGGGCCTCGGTCGAAACTCTTCGGGCCGACGAGGGCTCAGCCCTGTGGCACTCCCCGACGGCGGAAGCCGATCGCTGCGGCCACGACGAGGACCGCGGCGATGGCCCCGAGGATGACCAGCGGCAATGCCTTGACGGTGCCCAGCGGCGGGTTGCCGACATGGGTCGTCGGCGCGAGGTCGAGTACCCACCCGGCCAGCTTGAGGCCCGGGCCGAGGAAGGCGATGAAGGCGACGACGGCGAAGGCCGCCCAGGCTGCGGGGAACGCCCGAGGCCGCATGCCGAAGATCGCGAGCGCCAGCGCGCCGACAAGGAGCTCGGCCGGCAGGTATGCCGCCCCTGCCCCGACGACGCTCCCCAGGTGCACCGCGGTGCCCATCGACCACGCCGTCGCCACGGCCAGCACGACCGAGGAGACGGCGACGATCACGACGAGGCCCGTGACGATGACGAGCCCGTGGACGGCGAGCCAGCGCGCCCGGGACAACGTGCCGGACAGCCGGGGCTCGAGGCGTCCGGCGGTCTCCTCGCCGCGCAAACTGCCGACGGCCTGGACGGCATACCCCGTGGCGATGATGGCGATGTAGAGCTGGGTGACGGCGAGGAACCCGGCCTCGGGTTGCGCACCCGACATCCCGATGGCCTCGCCCATCGCTGGATTGCCGCTGACAGCGTTGACAAACTGCTGCGAAAGCGCGCCCATCATGCCCGCGATCACCAGCGCACCGGCGAGCCAACCGAAGACGGCCGGGCGGTGAATCATGGTCGCCAGCCCGAGCGGGCTGCGCAGCCATGCGGAAGCCTGCGCCGATCCCGCGCCACCGCGGACGAGGGAGCTGCCGAGGTCGCGGCGTCCGGCGATGACGACGGCGATTGTGGCGAGCAGCCCGCCCAGCGCGAGAGGGATGAGGAGCGTCCACCACCGCATCGCCCCGAACGGGGCGGCCTTCTCAGCCCAGCCGAGCGGTGAGAGCCAGGTGACCCACGTTTTCGTGACGTCGCCGACGCCTCGCAGCAGGTAGGCCACGGCGAGGACGAGCAGGCTCCACACGTAGACGCCACGGGAGTGCAGGGTGACTTGGGCGAGCAGCGACGCGAGCCCGGCGAAGACGAAGGCGAGTGCGCCAAGGGATGCGGCGTAAAGGACCGCTCGGGTGGCGGGTACCCCGAAGGCGGTGAGCCCGAGGGCGAACGCGACGGCGGCGACGGCGATAGCGACGGAGGCGCCGATGAGCCCTGCCAGCACCGGGACGTGGCGGGCGACCCGGCCGCCGAGGAGCGCCTCGAGCCGCCCGTCCTCCTCCTCACGCCGAGTGACCTGCGCGACGAGGCTGATCCCGAGCAGCGGGAGGAGGAAAGCAAAGAGGAAGCCGGACTCGTCCTGGATGA
>DATCGK010000444.1:0-15985 GCA_036508975.1 Candidatus Limnocylindrales bacterium | reverse complement strand
CGCTCTCGTCCATCGGCGCGGTGGAGGTTCCGTCATGAGCGATCCCGGCCCCCGCTACGTCTGGGTGGACGGCGCGATCCGTCCCGGCGCGGGTCCCCACCTGTCCGTGGCGGACCGCGGGTTCCAGCTGGGTGACGGCATCTTCGAGACGCTGCGCGCGAAGGGCGGTCATTGCACGGAGCTGCCCGAGCACCTGGCGCGGCTGCGGCGCTCCGCGGACGGCCTGGCGATCGAGCTGCCGGCCGATGTCGAGGGCCGGCTGGCGGCCGGGATCTCGGAGCTGCTGGCGGCCGAAGGGCTGGACGGGGCAGCGGCCGATGCCTCGGTCCGCATCACGGTGTCGCGCGGAGCATGGGCGTCGCGCGGGCTGCTGCCGCCCGCCGGCGAGGTCATCGTCCCGACACTCGTCATCCAGGCCTGGCCGGTGGCCCCGGTCCCGGCCGGGCACCTGGAGCATGGGCTCTCGCTGGTGGCCTGCTCGATCCGGCGGGACCCCGCCAACCCCATCGTCAGCCTGAAGACCACCTCCCGCGCGGACTACGTCTACGCGCGGATCGAGGCCCGGCGGGCGGGGGCCGAGGACGCCCTCTTCCTGACCACCTCCGGGTACCTGTCCGAGGCGACGACCGCGAACATCTTCCTGGTCCGGGACGCGCCGGACGGCGTGATCGAGTTGGCGACGCCATCGCTCGACTGCGCGATCCTGCCGGGCACCACCCGCTCCTGGCTCCTGCGTTGGGCGCCGTCGGCTGGCCTGCGGCCGGTGGAGGGCTGGCTGACCCCGGACGAGCTGGCCGCTGCGCGAGAGGCATTCATGTGCTCATCCGTGGCGGGGATCCTGCCAGTGACCCGTTTCAACGGACACCCGATCGGGACTGGCCTGCCCGGGCCCTGGACCCGCCGCGCGCGCGCGGACCGGGAGGTGTTCTTCGGCGAGGGTTGAGCGGCCCACGGGCGTGGCGTCCCAGGTGACGCTCCGCTTCCGCCCGCCCATCATCACGCTGTCGATCCACCCGAAGCACAGCAGCTCGTCCACCGCGTCCCCCCAGGGAAACGTCGGTCGCCCACTCGCCTTCGACCGGGTCCCGATCCACAGCTCCGTGGCAGACGCGTGGTGCTCCACCAGCCAGGCCCGCAGCTCCGCGGCCGAGGCGAAGAACCGGACGTCGTGTGGTTGGAGGCGCGCCATGTCGAACCCAAGCCTACCCGCCCCACCCGGCCTAGACTCATCGGGTGCATCGCGACGAGCTCATCCTGCGAACCCGCCAGCTGGTCGCCGAGGGCGAGCGTTTGGACGCCGACCCCTCGCTGACCGCGCTCCGGACCTGGCTCCAGCTCTCCGACGAGCTCCTCGCAACCGCCTGGGGGACCATGGACCGCTACCACCTGGCCTGGCTGATGGTGGGCAAGCCGAAGGGGGTCGTGCGCGGGCGCGGGATGACCCCGGAGGAAGAGGCCGCCTACGTCCGCGAGGTCGCGTCGCAGAAGACGGCCGCCCTGCGGATGAGCCTGGACGCCGTGGAGCGCCAGGGGATGCCGTTCCGCGGAGAGACCGGAGGGATCGGTGCGGGCCAGGGGATGGGCGAGATCCCGGGTGGCCCCACGGCTGGCCCATCCCCTGCGGAACCATCTCCGGCACGGGTGATCCCGCTGGACCCGGAGCTCCAACGGCGCCTGGACGAGGTCCGTCGGGCCGCCGCGGGTCACGCTGGTCACGCGGGTCACGCGGGTCGGGCCGGAGACGCTTCGGCCACCGACGCGCCCACGCCCGCGTGGCGCCGCGCCCCTCGCCCGGAGAAGCTCCAGCGCTGAGCGACGCCCACGCGCCGGCGGCCACGTCGCGCCCCCGTCAGCGAGCGTGCAGCCCCGCGAGGAGACCCGCGACAGCGACGTCCAGGATTGCCGCCGGCCCGTACCGCGCGGCGATGTAGTCCAGCGGCCCCAGGACCCCACCCTGCTGGCCCGCCCACGCCCAGTCGAGCAGGATCGCCGCGAGGATGGCCCCGCCCGCCAGACCCGCCGCCATCGCGACCCGCCTGCGACCGGGCCGCAGGCCGGCGCCTCCGCCGAGGTCCACGAGGGCGACCGCGGTGATCCAGCCGGTGAAGGCGGCGACCGCCAGCAGCCCCGGGCCGAGGTTCAGCTGGCCAAGGACGAAGAAGACGGCGGCTCCGGTGGATGCCACGAGCGCGGCGATGCCGACGCCGCGGACCGACACGCCGCGGACCGGGACGCCGCCTGCGGGAGCAGCGCCCACCGGCGCGGTCGCCAGGTAGCGGGAGCCGGGCGCGCGGTCCAGGCGCCGCTGCTCGCCGCCGGCCGGCCCTGACGTGACGCTCTCCGGGTCGCTCATGGACGCAGATGCTACCCGTACCGGATCCGGGGGCGGTATCCTTCGGGACTGTGAGCCACCCCACGCTCGGTCTTCCGCCCCGCAGCCTCCAGGCCGGTTACCCGGACGCCGCGGCGCGCCTGCGGACAGAACGAGCCCGCCTCGCCGTGCGCGCCCTCGAGGTCGCCGTCACCGAGGACGCCACGTTCCGCACCCGCTACGACGAGGACGGGCTCCGCAACCTCCTGGGCGATGCCGAGGTCCTCGTGGACCGCCTGGCGCTATGTGTGGCCGGGGACGACGTCCATTGGCTCAAGGAGTTCGCGGACCAGTCGGCCACCGTCCTCCGCCGGCGCGGCGTGCCGATGGACGACATCGTCCGCATCTGCGAGGGCCTTCGGGCCGGCGCCCGGAGCGTCCTGGCCGAGGACGAGATGGCCACCGCGGACCGCGCGCTCGATGAGGCCGTGACGGTCTACCGCTGGTACCGACGCCTCTCCGGCGACGCGCGGAAGAAGAACCCGATCATCGACGCGATCTACAAGGGCATCTAGGAGCACCGATGACCATCAAGTGGGTCAAGAGCGACCCGCTCGTGATGAACGGCGAGCCCTTCTGCTACGGCAGCCGTCTGACCGTGCGCCAGGTGCTGGAGCTTCGCCGCAACGGCTGTACCGTCACGGACCTGCTCAAGGACCACCCCGAGCTGCGGCTCGTCGGCATCGCCACGGCCTACGCCTATGCCGCCGGGCACCAGGCCCGCTACGCCGAGTTCTTCGAGGAGGACGGCTCCCTCGCCGGTCCCGGCTGCACGGAGGCCGAGGCCGCCACGCTGCCTCCCGGCCTGCGGGTCCCCGGGGTCGTCGTCAAGGTCGCCACCCCGGCCTGACGCCCGCCCCTCACGTCGCTTGCAGGCATCCGCCGCCCCGGATCGCGGCCCCGGGAGGGCACCCGCCCGCGCGGGGGCCATTTCCCAGCGCGATGGTAGGATTTCTCGACCATGACCGAGCTTCCGCCCTCCGCCGCCTCCGCCACCACCGATCCTTCCGGGTTCGACGCCCAGCGCCGGGCGACCGAGCTGGCCATCCTGGATGCCCTGCGCGCCGTGGTGGACCCCGAGATCGGGATGAACGTGGTGGAGCTGGCGCTGATCCGGCAGGTCATCCTCGGCCCGGACTCGACCGAGATCAAGATGATCCTGACCACGCCCTTCTGCCCCTACGCCGGCGCGATGATCCAGCAGGTCAAGGAGCAGGCCGAGACCGTCGTGGACCACGACGTCAAGGTGACGCTGTTGGCCGAGCGCTGGGACCCCCGCGACGCGGGCCTGATGTGGTGAGCGTGGCGCCGGGCGCGCCATCCGCCCGATGAGCGGCCTCCCGTTCGAGAGCGCGGTTGCCACGGGTCGCGGCGACGACGGCACGACCGGCCTGCTGTTCGGCGGCGACCGCGTGTACAAGGACGACCTGCGGACCGAGGCCTTCGGCACCGTTGACGAGGCCGTCGCCGCGCTGGGGCTCGCCCGCGCCGAGTTGGCGCACGTTGGCGCGGCGTCTGCCCGGACCCCTGCCTTCGCGGACCTCGCGGACCTCGTCCTGCGGATCCAGCGGGAGCTGTTCGTGGTCGGCGCGGAGCTCGCCACCGCCCCCGGGGCGAAGCACCGCGGACGCGATGGCGAGACGCGCGTCTCCGGGGCGATGATGGACGACATGGACGCGACCCTCCGCGAGATGGAGGCGGCCATCGAGCTGCCGCACGAGTTCGTGGTGCCGGGCGAGACCCGGGCGAGCGCCGCCCTCGAGCTGGCCCGTACGATCCTCCGCCGCGCCGAGCGCCGCAGCGTGACCCTCGCCCTGCACGACGAGACGCTGGCCGCCGGCCGGCTCCTCCCCTACCTCAACCGCCTGGCCGACCTGCTCTGGATCCTCGCGCGGGTTGCGGAACAGGGCGAGGCCAAGGAGGCGACCGTCGCCCGCCCCGGACGCGGCGCGGCAGCCGGTTCCCGACCGGCGTCACCCGAAAGGAGCAAGCCATGAGCAACCAGTACGCCCCCAACTCCCTGTCCCCGAGCCAGCTGGGCGTCCGCCCGGCGCCGGCGCTCGTCCAGCAGCTGCTGATCGGCGCGTTCGGCTGGATGTTCGCGGGCCTCCTGCTGACCGCGGGCGTGGCGTACCTCGTCACGAGCAGCGCCAGCTTCATGGCGACGGTGGAGTCCCTCTGGCTCCCGCTCCTGATCGGCCAGTTCATCCTGGCGATGGCGATCCAGGGGGCCATCAACAAGGTCTCCCCAACGGTGAGCCTCGGCCTGTTCTTCGTCTACGCGGCGTCGATGGGCCTCACGATCGGCGTCATCGTCAGCCTCTACACGAGCGCCTCGGTCGTCTCTGCGTTCGTCTCCGCGGCCGGCATGTTCGGGGCCGCGGCCCTGTTCGGCGCCGTGACGAAGCGGGACCTCTCGTCCCTGGGCGGGATCGCGTTCATCGGCGTGATCGGGATCGTGATCGCCTCCGTGGTGAACATCTTCCTGGCCTCGTCCGCGATCGGCTGGGTCATCTCGCTCATCGGCGTCGCGCTGTTCACCGCCCTCACCGCGTGGGACGTTCAGAAGATCACCCGCGGCGACTACGCGGCGTTCGCGGGATCCCAGGAGCGCGCCTCGATCATCGCGGCGCTGCACCTGTACCTGGACTTCATCAACATCTTCCTGTTCATGCTCCGCCTCCTGGGCAACCGCGGCTGACGCCGGCCACCGATATCAGTTGACGGGCAGGACCAGCCGGTCGTCGAGGGTCGCGGCGAACAGCGCGCGCAGGTCGTCCGGCGGGAGCGGGCGGGCGAAGTAGAAGCCCTGGCCGCGGTCACAGGCGAGCTCCCGCAGGCGAACCAGCTGCTGCTCGGTCTCGATCCCCTCCGCCACCACGTCCACGCCCAGCCCGTGCGCGAGCGAGATCACGGCCTGGACGATCGGCAGGTCGGCCTCGTCCGTCCCCATCCCGCTCACGAACGACCGGTCGATCTTGATCGTGTCGAGGGGGAGGCGGCGCAGGTACGAGAGCGAGGAGTAGCCGGTCCCGAAGTCGTCCAGGACCAGCTTCACGCCGAGCGCCCGCAGCCCCTTCAGCCGCTCTATGGCGGCCTCGGACTGGTCCATGACCACGCTCTCGGTGATCTCCAGCTCGAGTGACCCGGGCGCCAGCCCGACATGGTCCAGGATCGCGGCCACGTTGGTGATGAGATCGGCCTGGGCGAACTGGCGCGCCGACAGGTTCACGCTCACCACGAGCGAGGCCGCGGCCGGGACCTGGCGCTGCCACTCGCGGGCCTGGCGGCAGGCGGTCTCGAGGACCCAGCGACCGATGGGCAGGATCAGCCCGGTCTCCTCGGCCAGCGGGATGAACGAAAGCGGCGGCACGAGCCCGCGGACGGGATGCTGCCAGCGCAGGAGGGCCTCCATCCCCAGGACGCGGCCGGTGGCGAGGTCCACCAGCGGCTGGTAGTAGAGGCGCAGCTCGGAGCGTTCGATCGCGCGCCGGAGGTCGTGCTCCAGCGCGGCACGCTCAAGGGTCTGGGCCCGCATCTCGGGGTCGAACAGCACCGTGCTCCGGAGCGGATCCAGCTTGGCCCGGTGGAGGGCGATCTCCGCCTCCTTGAGCAGGTCGCCGGGGTACGTCACGACGGCCCGGCCCACCGCGAGGCCCAGGCTGGCCCCGACGCTGACCTCCCGCCCGTCGAGGTCGAAGGGTTCCGCGATCGCCGCCTCGATCCGGGCCGCCACCAGCTGGGCCTCACGGACGCTGCGCACCGCGCCGAGCAGGATCCCGAACTCGTCGCTGCCGAGGCGCGCGACGGTGTCGGTGGAACGGGCGGCCTTCACCAGGCGGCGGCCGACCTGCGTCAGCAGCAGGTCGCCCGCAGCGTGGCCGAGACTCTCGTTCACGACCTTGAACCGGTCGAGGTCAAGCAGCACGAGCCCGATCCTCGCCCCGGAGGGGCGCCCGCCCGCAGGGTGCTGGGCCCCTTCGAGCTCCTCCGCGAGCCGGTTCAGCAGCAGCGTCCGGTTCGGCAGGCCGGTGAGCATGTCGTGGAGCGCCGCGTGCGCCCGGCTACGGACCTCCGTCTGCGCCCGCTCGAACAGGCGGCCGTTGTCCAGCGCCACGGATGCCAGCTGGCCGAAGCGCGCCAGCGCCCCCACCTCCCGCTCGGAGAACGACCGGCCGATCTCGCCGGAGGCCAGGCCGATGAGCCCGAGGGTCTCGTCGCCCGAGGTCAGCGGCACGGCGCACACGGCACCGAACGCCCCTCGCGGGAGGTCGTGCGCCCGGTGCGGGTAGGCGTCGTAGTCGTCCACGACCACGGGGCTGCCGCTCCCCACCACGGACCAGCCGACGCCGGCGCCCTTCGGCAGGTGGTAGCCCTCGTACGCCTCGAACACGCCCAGGCCCACCCGCGCGACGAGGTCAACGTCACCCCGGCCATCGTCCTCGAGCAGGTACAGGAACCCGTGCCTGACCCCGACCAGCGCGGCTGCCCGCTCCACGATCTCGCGGAGCAGCTCGCGCGGCTCGAGGCGCTCCAGCAGCTTGATCGTCGTCTCGTCCACGGCCGCCAGGTAGAGGTCGCGCGTCGGGTCGTCCGCCGTCCCGCGGGTCCGCGTCGCCGGCTTCGCCAGGTAGAGCGCGCGGTCGGCCACGGCGACGAGGGCATCCTTGCCGGGGCCGTGGTCGGGGTAGACGGCGATACCCACGCTGGCGGTGACGGGTGGTCCGAACGTGGCGGTGAGGGTGGCGATCGCCGTGCGGACCCGATCCGCGACCTCCCTGGCCCCGGTCTCACCCACGCGCGGCACCAGGATCGCGAACTCGTCGCCGCCGTACCGGAAGACGCGGTCGCCGTCGCGCACCGCCTCGGCCATCGCATGGGCGATCCGGGCCAGCAGCGCGTCTCCCGCGGGGTGGCCGTGCGCGTCGTTGTAGGGCTTGAACGCGTCGAGGTCCAGCATCAGCAGCGCGAACGGCTCCCCCTCGCCGATCCATTCGCCCAGCTCCCGCTGGAACGCGCCGTGGTTCCGGAGGCCGGTCAGCGCATCGTGCGCGGCCTGGGTGACCACGGCGCCGTGTGCCTCGGCGTTGCGGAGCGCGATCGACGCCTGGGCAGCGAAGAGCTGGACCAGCTCGAACTCGTCCCGCGAGAAGTGCGACTCCACGCCGCCCATCCGTGCCATGTTGAGCGTGCCGATCACCTCGCCCGCGACGAGCAACGGGCAACAGATCATCGACTCCGGCTCCTCGGGCGTGCCGGGGATCTGGATCGAGCGGGGGTCGACATGGGCGTCGTTGGCGAGGACCGCCTCGCCGTTGCGGATCGCCCAGCCCGTGATGCCGACGTCCAGCGATCCCTCGTGGGACATGATCAGCTCGGCGAACCGGTCCCGGGCCACGACTGCCCGCCGGACCCAGGCCAACCGGTCCACGCGGTAGATCGTCAGCGAGTCGTAGGACACGACCGCCTTGAGCGAGTCCGCGATCATCTCGAGCACGCTGGCAGGGTCAAGCGTCGAAAGCAGGCGCTCGTTGACCTCCAGCAGGCGCCGCTGGCTCTCCAGGCGGTGAGCCAGCTCCTGCCGCTGCCGGTGGACCTGGTCGAACGCCTCGGCGTTCACCATGGCCTGGGCGGCGAACCCGGCGAAGATCTCCAGGGTTCGCTCGTCGTCGTCACCGAACTGGTCGAAGCCGGTCCTGGACACGACGATCACGCCCACGACGCGCGAGTCCCAGGCCATCGGCACCAGCAGCATCGACTCGGCGCCGCGCAGGCCACCAACCTGCAGGAACCGCGGGTCGGCCTCTGCATCGCCCAGCCGGAGGGTCCGGTTGTGGAGGGCGACCCACCCGGTCAACCCCTCGCCGATCCGGACCCGGAGCTGCTCCGCGGACGGCCGGCCGATCCCCATGAACTCGCCCTGGAACGCGATGGGCTCGCAGGTCTGGCTGACATGGTCCACGCGGTAGACACGGATCGTGTCGTGGCTGATCAGGCGGTCCGCCTCCGCAACGATCGCCTCGCCGATCCCCTCCACGTCCTGGATGCGGTTGAGGCGCGACGAGAGCTCCTGGATGGCACGGAGGCGGGCGGCACCCTCGCGGACCGAGCTGAAGAGGCGGGCATTCGCGACGGCGGTCGCCATCCCGCTCGCGAACGAGGTGCACAGCTCCAGCTCGTCGGGCGTCCAGTCGTACGGCGAGCGGTGGTAGAGCACCAGCAGGCCCGCAGATTCGTCGCGGAATACGAGCGGGACGAAGTTGATCGTGCGAAAGCCCAGGCGCGCGTAGATCCCCGCGAAGCGAGGAGCCGCCTCCGGGCGGGCGAGGACGAGGGGCCGGCGCTCCGCGATCGCCCGCATCGCGGCGGAGTCGTCCTCCTGCTTCAGCGCGGCGACGGCCTCGATCAGCTCCGGGTCCAGGCCCCTGTGCGCGGCCAGGCGCAGTGGGTGGCGCCCCGGGTCCATCAGCCAGAGCGCGGCGACATCCGCCCCGAACAGCGCCTGGGACGAGTCGAGCACGTCCTCGAACACCTGGGTCAGCTCCAGGTTGGCGCTGACCTCCGCCACCACCCGGCGCAGCGCCACGGCCCGGGCCTCGTGGGTCCGGGCGCTGGTTGCGCGGGCTCGCGCCGACACGACGTTGCGCCGGACCGGAGCGTCTTCGTTGAGGGCAAGCGCCATGCGACCGGTACCGATATCCCCTCCCCTCGCCCAGATCGACCCGGGGACGGGTCGTGACGGGGTGTCTGGACGCACCGTATGCGCCTGCGCACCCGGGCACGATAGGCCGGAGGTACCCCGGCAGGGCATGACCTCGCATCCCCGACTTCTCCCATCCGGCCCTGCCGGATGCCGGCTTCCTCCCCGACCATTGCCCAGCACGGGCGCGACGCGGTCCCGGGCGCGACGCGGTCCCGGGCGCGACGCGGTCCCGGGCGCGACGCGGTCTGGTGCAGGGAGGACGACATCATGAAGGTGCTGGTGACCGCCGCCTCGCGGCACGGAGCCACGACGGAGGTGGCCGCGTCGATCGGCGCGGCGCTCCAGGCGGCAGGTCTCGAGGTGTCCGTGCAGCACCCCGGCGAGGTCACCGGGCTGGACGGCTACGACGCAGCCGTGATCGGGAGCGCGGTCTATGCCGGACGATGGCTCGAGCCGGTCAGGGACCTGATCCAGCGCGAGAAGGTGGCGCTGGCACGGATCCCCGTGTGGCTCTTCTCGAGCGGACCGGTGGGGGATCCGCCGAAACCCGCCGACGAGTGCGTGGATGCCGCGCCGCTCACGAAGCTGATCGGGGCCCGGGAGCATCGCCAGTTCGCTGGCGACGTGGACCGCAAGCGCCTGGGTTTCGGGGAGCGGCTGATTGTGGCCTTGGTGCGGGCGCCGGACGGCGACTTCCGGCCGTGGCCCGAGATCGAGGCCTGGGCGAACGAGATCGCCAGGGTGCTGGCGGAGGTCCCCGCGACGGTCTGACCCGGGCGCGGGAGCGAAACCTGCGGCCCAGTGGCCCCCGGATCAGGGCGGAACGGCCGTTCGGCGGAGGGCCGCTGGTGCGCACCATGGGTCTTTCTCCAACTCGTCGCCGCGCCCAGACGGCGACCGACCGAGGGTCCACGAACCATGAGCCTCGACGCGACCACCGGGCGTCAGCCCGACCAGTTCCTCCCGTTGCCGCTGCTGACGGCGGGTGCCGCGCGGACGGAGGCGGAGCGCTGCCTCTACTGCTACGAAGCCGCCTGCACCAGCGCCTGTCCGACCGGGATCGACGTCCCCTCGTTCATCCGCAAGATCGCGACCGGCAACCTTGAGGGGAGCGCGCGGACGATCCTGGCGGCCAACCCGCTCGGCGCCACCTGCGGCGCGGCCTGCCCCGTCGAGCGCCTGTGCGAGGGCGCCTGCGTCCGCACGGCCCTTGACCAGCCGATCGCCATCGGTCGCCTGCAGCGGTATGCGGTGGAGGCGTATGCCGCGGCCGGCGGCGCCTTCTTCACCCCCGGGGAAGAGGCAACCGTCAGTGCCGCGATCATCGGCGCCGGCCCCGCCGGCCTCGCGTGTGCCGCGGAGCTGCGCAGGGCAGGTATCGGGGTCACGATCTACGACGGCAACGAGCGAGCCGGCGGCCTGGGCGACCACGGGATCGTGCCCTGGCGGCTGCCACGCGAGACGGTCGCGGTCGAGGCCGCCCAGGTGGAGCGGGCCGGGGCACGCTTCCTGCTGGGCTCGGTGGTCGGGCGGGACGTGGAGGCCGAGGCGCTGCTCGCGGGCAACGACGCGGTCGTGGTCGCCGTCGGCCTGGGTCACGGCAAGCGCCTGGGCGTCCCGGGCGAGGACCTCGGGGGCGTCGTGGACGCGCTCGAGATCATCCGGCAGGCGATCGACGGACACACCGCAGGCGCTCTCGCCGGCCGGAGGGTGTGCGTGATCGGCGGCGGCAGCACGGCGTTCGATGCCGCGGCCGCGGCGGTCCGCCTCGGCGCCGGGGAGGTCACCCTCTTCTATCGCCGCAGCGCGGTCGAGTGCCCCGCATACCCGCACGCCATCGACCTCGCGCGCTCGCTCGGCGTCGTCATCCGCTGGCTCACGGCACCGGTGGAGATCCACGGCAGTGGGGGGCATGTGCGGAGCATCGCCCTCGAGGCGATGACGCTCGGCGAGCCGGACGCGTCAGGACGGCGCCGCCCGCAGCCGGTCGAGGACTCGCGGTTCGAGGTTGCGCTGGACACGGTCGTGCGGGCGGTCGGGCAGGAGGGACCGACCGGGGTGGTCGGGGTGCTGGGAGCGCTCGGCGTGCCGGTCCGGGGCGGCGTCGCGGTGGCCGATCCCGCCACGGGACGGACGACCAATCCCAAGGTCTGGGCGATCGGCGACATCACCAGTGGCGGCGCAGAGGTCGTCAACGCGGTCCAGGCCGGCAAGCTGGCGGCGCGCTCGATCGTGGATGCGCTCGGCCTCGGCGGCCCGCGCATCGTCCCGGTGCGCACCACCGACGCAACTGTCCCCGGCGTGGACCTGTTCACCAACATGGCCGGCATCCGGAGCCCGAACCCGTTCTGGCTGGCCAGCTGCCCGATCACCAACAACGGCGAGATGGTGGCCCGGGCGTTCGACGAGGGCTGGGGCGGCGCGGTCTGGAAGACGATCGGAGAACCGATCCGGAACGTCACCGCGCGCCTCGGCACGTTCGAGCACGGCGGCCGCCGCCTGGTGGGCATGAACAACATCGAGCTCATCAGCGACCGCCCGACCGATGTCAACATCGCCGAGATCCGTGAGGTCAAGAAGCGCTACCCCAACCATGCGGTGGTGATCAGCCTGATGGTCGAGGCGAACCGCGAGGCCTGGCACGAGATCCTCGCCAAGTGCAACGACACCGGCGCGGACGGCTACGAGCTCAACTTCGGCTGCCCGCACGGGATGAGCGAGCGCGGCATGGGCGCCGCCGTGGGCCAGGTCCCCGAGTACGTCCAGATGATCACCGAATGGGTGATGGAGAAGGCCGAGCTGCCGGTCCTCGTCAAGCTGACGCCGAACATCACCGACATCCGGTTCCCGGCCAGGGCGGCCAGGGCCGCCAACGCCGACGGCGTCGCGCTGATCAACACGATCAGCAGCCTGGTCGGCGTCAACCTCGACACGTGGGCGCTCATGCCCGACGTCCGGGGCAAGGGCTCGCACGGCGGCTACGCCGGTCCGGCCGTCAAGCCCATCGCGCTCAACATGGTGTCGCTGGTCGCCTCCGACCCGGACGTCAGGCTCCCGGTCTCCGGCATCGGCGGCATCGAGACCTGGCGTGACGCCGTGGACTTCCTGCTCCTCGGGGCGACCACCGTCCAGGTCGGCACCAGCGTCATGCACTATGGGTTCCGTCTGATCGACGACCTGGTTGACGGCCTGTCCACCTACCTCCGGTCGAAGGGCCTCCGCAGCCCGTCGGAGCTCGTGGGCAAGGCACTGCCGACGATCACCGACTGGGGGCACCTGGACCAGGAGTTCCGGCTGCTGGCCAAGATCGACCAGTCAAGCTGCATCCACTGCAACCTGTGCTACGCCGCATGCAACGACGGTGCCCACCAGGCGATCCGCTTCGAGGACGCGGCCGGGACGCTGCGGCTGAGGGTCGAGGACGACTACTGCGTGGGCTGCCGCCTTTGCCAGTACGTGTGCCCGGTCGAGGACTGCATCACGTTCGAGGAGCTGGAGGGCGCGGCGTCCATCCACTGAGGCGCGGTTCGAACGGGGCGCGCGTCAGGCGGCTGGGCGTCGGGGCCGGCCTGTCAGAATGCGGCCGATCCCCGCGTCCACCAGTGAGACAGCCGCCCGTGACCGCAACCAACCTGACGCTGCCACTCTTCCCGACCTCGCGGATCGAGGCCAGCCCGAGGCTGACCCCGTTCCTGAAGTGGCCGGGCGGCAAGTCGCAGGAGCTGCCGGCCATCGCCGCCGTGGCACCCGATCTGGCCGGGCGTCTGATCGATCCGTTCGTTGGCGGCGGATCCGTGCTCCTGGCGACGCCGACGGAGGTGCCAGCCTGGGCCAACGACGCGTGCCCCGAGCTGATCGCGCTGTTCGTCGCGGGTGCGCGGCGAGACGTGGAGGTGCTGGGGGCGATCACTGGCGTTGCCGGTGCCTGGGACGGGCTGGGGACCCTCGGCGGCCTCTACGAGGGTCTCGCCAGGGCGTTCCCGGCCGGCACCGGCGCGGACGTGCGAGGCGAGCTCGACGCCCACCGGGTGGCGCTGCGGGCCGTTTCCGACGATGCCGGCCCCGGGGCCGCGGACCTGTTCCTGGGGCGCGTGGCCGGCGAGCTCCTGGCGAAGTTCGGACGCATGCGGGCGGTGCAGACGAAGCTCGGCCGCGACCTGTCGCGCCCCGATCTCCTCGCCAACATCGAGGGTTCGATCCGGTCGTCGCTGTACATGGCCCTGCGCGCCCGCTACAACGGGGCTCGACTCGCCGGGCGCCTCGACTCGCTCAGGCTCGCGGACTTCTTCTTCCTGCGGGAGTTCACGTACGCCGCGATGTTCCGGTTCAACGGCAAGGGCGAGTTCAACGTGCCGTACGGCGGCGTCAGCTACAACCGCAAGTCGCTCCGTCCCAAGGCGGACGTCCTGTTTGGGGATGCCACGCGCGAGCGGCTCGCCAGCACGACGTTCCGGTCAGGGGATTTCGAGCCTTTCCTCGAAGCAGCGGCGGTCACCGCGGACGACTTCGTGTTCGTCGACCCCCCGTACGACAGCGACTTCAGCGACTACGACAATCGCGCCTTCGGGGCCTGCGACCAGGTCCGGCTGCGGGATGTGCTCGCCTCGCTGCCGGCCAGGGTCATGGTGGTCATGAAGGACACGCCGGCAATCCGGGAGCTCTACCCGCCGGATCGCTGGTACGTGCTCCAGGCGGACAAGACCTACCTGTGGACGATCAAGTCACGTAACGATCGGGGCGCAACGCACCTGACGATCACGAACTACGAGCCCGACGGGATGCACGCGTCCCATAGCGGTGTCGGTCGCGCCCCGGACAGGTAGAGGGCCTGAGCCCCTCCGTCCGTGGCTGCCGGGGTCGGAGCCCGCTCAGCCGGAGCGGTCTCGAGCAGGGACGCCATCACGCGCCCACCCCGATCGTCCGGCCGAAGTCGCGGAACGTCTCCAGTTTCGAGATGCCCAACATCCGGAAGGCATCCCGGTACAGCGTCTGGCCCTCGAACGTGCTGGTGACGATGGCGCGCGCGAACCGGCGACTCACACGAGCGGCCTCGGTGAAGTGGAAGTTGCCGCCCCCACCCGTTCCCCGGGCCCCCAGGCCATGCAATCGTTCGAGCTCCGCCTCATACGCTGCCCAGAACGCCGCGCGCGGAAGTCCTCCGATGTCGTGGATCCGGCGCAGGATCACCAGCGTGCTGACCTTGAATCGCCGCGCCAGGCGCTGGACTTCTCCGGCCAGGGGTGCACCGGCGTCGAACGCCTCGCGCATCGCTGCCGCAGGGACCAGCATCTCTGCTGCGACCACGTTGCACCATTGTTCGCTCGCACCGGCCTCGAGGATCGCGGGGTCGGCATCGTCCACGCCCGTCTCGCCCGCCCAGAGGTGGACGAGCTCGTGCGCCAGCGTGAACATTTGGCTCGACTTCGTGTCGCTCCCATTGACGAAGACGATGGGGGCGAGTGGGTCGACAAGCGCAAACCCCCGGAACTCGTCGACGTCGAGCGGCCGGTGGGTGTTGTTCAGCACGACCCCGCTACACATCACGAGGACGCCGACTTCCTCGGCCTGCGCGATGAACTGGCGGAGGGCCGCCTCCCAGGTGGGCGCGCGCATGCGAGCGTCGAGATCGAACCCGAGCATGTTCCTGATGGCCGCGGCGGTCTCTACGGCGTCTGCGCCCGCCGCCACCGATCGCACAAACGGCAGCGGCGTCTCGCCTGCGGTCCGCGCGTAGTCTCGGTACCACTCCTGTCGTTGCTGGCAGACGTAGATCGTGTCGAGGAGGTTCGCGCTCGGGGTGGTCACCGGCCGGTCCCGGACCGTCCTGAAGTCCGGGATCGGCATGGGTTCCACGGGCGGCTGCGTGAGCAGGAGGTAACCGAAGGGCGCGTGCGTGGCCGCCGCGTAGGCTTCGAGCTGTCGAAGCGTCGGCGCGGTCGTACCGGCCTCCCATTCGGCGAGGTGCGGGAACCGCTTTGCGAGGTCGGGCATGCCGAGCCGAGCACGATCCCGTGCCCATCGGAACATCTGCGGTTGGACCTCGACGCGGCTGCTCACCGCACCTCCCCGGATCTCGCGTTCGGCACCCGTACCCCCGGACCCCGGCGATGGCGGTCGGCCTCGAGGACCACATCCGGACGTGCGAAGAGATCGCCTCGCTGTTGGATTAGGGATTCTCGCTATCTGACTTGACTTGTCTGATTCGAGGAATAATAGTGTGGACTGTGGCCCGGATTCAGCTCCAAGGCTGCCGCTGTGAGCGGTGCGGACACGAATGGGTACCGCAGGTCGCAGACCCGAAGGTCTGCCCGAAGTGTCATAGCCCCTACTGGGACACGCCGAAGAAGGCCACCGCCAAGGGCAGGAAAGGGCAGCGATGAGCATCGACCCGCTGCTTGTCATCGAGCCTGCGGACAAGCTCGTCTTGACGGCCGAGGGTCGGATCGTGGACTTCCTGAACCCGACGATCACGCGGCCGAACACGCCCGAGGAACGGGTCCGCCAGACCTACGCTCGCAAGCTGTTTTACGAATACAGCTACCCGAAGTCGGTCATGGTCTTCGCCGCGCCGGTCAGTATCGGATCGGAAGCTCGTCAGGCCGACATCGTCATCTACGAGTCGGAGATCGCGGCAACCCAGCGGGATCAGGGCAAGGCCAAGATCGTCGTCGAGACAAAGGCTCCCAACGAAAAGCACGGCGTGGGCCAGCTCAAGTCCTACATCTTCGCCAGCTCGGCCGAGGGCGGTGTCTGGATCAATCAGACCGACGCGCCGAAGTACTTCCGGCGGATCGCCGGGAAGATGGAGGATTGGCCAAATATCCCACGCTTCGACGAGACGTGGGAAGCGATCGGTGAGCAGACCAAGGGCAAGCTCCGACCGCCGCATGATCTTATCGAGACGTTCAGGC
>DATCGK010000443.1:0-10917 GCA_036508975.1 Candidatus Limnocylindrales bacterium | reverse complement strand
GCGCATGACCCCGCACCCGGCATCCTGCCCGCCGCAGCGACCCTGCCATTCGAGATGGACCGCCGCCTGGTAGGGCCACCCGGCCATGACCTTCCCGGCCGGGTCGAGCGCGAGGACCTTGAGCCCAGAGTCGCCGTTCTGGATCAGGAACACCGTGCCGTCCGTGGAGACGATGGGCGGGGCCGGCCCGCCATCCGGTCCCGCACCATTCCATTGCGCGGCCTGCTCGACATCGACGGGGTCGGAGCCGACCGGCAGGACCTGGCCGTCGCGCGCGATGACCAGCGTGCTCGTCCGCCCGGACTGGACCTGGGCGAGGTACATCCGCCCGTCGGGGCCGAAGGCGGGCTGGGACACCGAGCTGTCGAACGTGAGCGGCCATCCCGGGATCGGGCCGGAGACGTCGATGGCCAGGATCAACTTCTGGTCGCCCATGGCGACCACACGCAGGCTGCCATCGGGCGCAAGCACGACGTCGGGCATCACGCCGTTCGGGGTGGAGATACGCGTCCCCTCGCGTCCGGACGCATCGCCCAGGATCTCGTTGACCCAGGACGCCACGGAGGCAGTCTCCGTGCCGCCCTCCCCGGTGATCAGGCGCCCCGGGACGTACAGCCTGTCGCCGACGACGGTGGCCGCCTGCTCCCAGCTGTCGCCGGTCCGCGGGTCCACCGGCCATCCGGGCATCAGGGTTCCCTCGGGCGTGAACGCGAACGCCAGGCGTTTGCCCGCGAGGTCGCCGTCCGGGTCCGCGTCGCAGACGAGCCGCACCGAGCCGTCGGTGGCGACGAGCGGCTGCCGGGTCGACTGCCGGGTGACGCCCTCGTACGGTTCCGCTCCGCACGCCCACCCGACGATCTGGATCGGCCAGCCGGCGCGCGGCCGCCCGATCGAATCGAGGAGCGCGATGACCGACCTGCCCGGAGGGTCGCTCGGGAACGAACGCGTCACGACGGCCAGGACGTACAAGCCGCCGTCCGGACCTGGTGCGAGGGCGACGGACCCGGTTTCCACCGGCAGCGAGGCGGGGGTCACGGCCGCGGTGACGGCCGGTGTTGGCCAAGGGCCCGGCGTGGAGATGCCCGGCATCGTCGGATCGGGCTGGGTGGAGGCCGCGGTCGGTGCGGCGGTCGGCCGACCCGCGGTCTTGCCGCCGTCGGTCGGGAAGGATGGGTTCGCCGCCCCGCACCCCACCAGCACCACGGCAGCCGCGATCGCGAGGGTCAGGGTCGGAGGTCCGGCGGTGATGCGCATGGCTGGCACCTTCCTGCGATCGGCAACGGGGAGACGCTTGCCACGGGTTGAGACGCCCGCCGGTGGGGCGGCGTTACCGTGGGGCCCGTGCAGACGCGGCGGACCGGAGCCGGGTCAGCCGCCCAGCGCAACCCGAAGCTCCGGCAGCCGGTCCATCGTCTCGAAGTCGAAGGGCGTCCGGAAGATCAGGATCGGGTGGGCGAAACCAGCGTCCCGATACCGGGCCAGCGCCGCCGCCGTCTCCTCGAGCGAGCCGCCGGCCGACAGCTCGCGCTCATCGTCCTGCGGCAGGTGTGCTGCCAGCCATCGCGCCCACGCGGCCTCGGCCTCGGCGCGGCTTGACCGGATCACGACGTTGAGGTTTACCGTGCGCTCGATCTCGCGCTCGTTGCGCCCGGCAGCCTCGCAGGCCCCCCGCAGGATCGCGTCGGCCGCCGCCACCTCGTCCGGCGTCCCGTAGGCGTTCCATAGGTCCGCGTACCGGGCGACGAGCGGCAGCGTCTTCTTCGGGCCAGAGCCGCCGATCAGGATCGGCAGGTGGGCCTGGACCGGGTGCGGCGCGCAGACGGCGTCGTGGAAGCTGTAGAACCGCCCGTCATGGGTGACGGTCTCGCCGTCCAGGAGCCGGCGCAGCAGCGGAACCGCCTCCGCCAGGCGGTCCAGGCGCTCGCCGAAGCCGCTGCCGAAGTCGAACCCGAACGCCTCGTGCTCGCGCTCGAACCAGCCGGCGCCGATGCCCAGGATCGCGCGCCCTGCCGACACGTGGTCGATCGTCGTCGCCATCTTCGCCGTGAGGCCCGGGTTGCGCAGGGTGTTGGCGGAGACCATGTGACCGACGCGGGCGCGCTCCGTGACCGCGGCCACGGCGGCCAGCGTGGTCCAGCCCTCGAGCTTGGGGTCCTGCCAGTCGCCCTCGTCGGAGAGGAGGTGGTCGTCGATCCAGAGATCGTCGAAGCCGGCGGCCTCGGCGCGCAGGACCGCCTCACGCAGCTCGGGCCAGCCGGTGCGCTGGACCCAGAACGCCGCCCCGAACCGCATGGCCATGGATCGCCTCCTCGTTCCGTATCGTAGGGGGGTGACCGGTCTCGCTGATCCTTCCGCCACCGTACCGCCCGCCCTGCGGGACGCCGTGCTCGCCTGGTACGAGGCCACGGGTCGTCCACTGGCTTTCCGCGCGACATCGGACCCGTATGCGGTGCTGGTGTCGGAGTTGATGGCACAGCAGACGCAGGCGCTGCGTGCTGCCGAATCCTGGACGGCCTGGATGGTGCGGTTTCCCACGGTGCTCGCCCTCGCGGAGGCGCCCGTGGCCGAGGTGCTGCGGGCGTGGGCGGGGCTCGGGTACAACCGCCGGGCTGTGGCGCTGCACCGGGCGGCGCGGGTCATCGTGGAGGAGCACGGGGGCGAGGTGCCGGCGTCCGTCCCGGAGCTGGAGGCCCTGCCCGGTGTCGGGCCGTACACGGCGCGGGCGGTGGCGGCGATCGCGTTCGGGATGCCCGTCGGGGCCGTGGACACGAACGTCCGGCGGGTGCTCGGCCGGTTGGTGGCCGGCGGGGCGGAGGGGTTCACGCCTGCTTCGATGCAGGCACTGGCCGATGCCGTGGTGCCGGCCGGGCGCGCGGGGGCCTGGACGCACGCGCTGATGGACGTGGGCGCCCGGGTCTGCAAGCCGGCGAAGCCGCTGTGCGCCGACTGCCCTGCGAGCACCTGGTGCCGGTACGCGGCGGGGGAACGGCCGGTAGGGGAGCGGCCGGCGGCTGCGGAGGTTTCGGGGGCAGGTGATCGACGGCCACACCCCCGCTTCGAGACAACGAACCGCTGGCTCCGCGGCCGGATCCTCAAGCAGGCCCGCGACGCAGACAACGAAGCGTGGATCCCGTACGTCGAGCCGATCGGGGTGCACGGTGCCCACGCGGTTCGCGAGGCCGTAGCGGCCCTGGCATCGGAGGGGATGCTGGAGGCTCGCGAGGCGGCCGACGGGCCGGAGGCGCGACTGCCGCGGTAGGCCCGGCTCGCCCGGCTGCCGTCATGGGCGCTGAGGCGTGCACAATGCGCCCATGGACCCCGACCTCGATCGCTTCGTCCTCGCCCAGCGGCCTCCCGTCTACGACGACGTCCTCGCCGAGCTCCGGCGCGGGCAGAAGACCGGTCACTGGATCTGGTTCATCTTCCCGCAGGTCGCCGGACTCGGCCGGAGCGAGATGTCGCGGTACTACGCCATCGCGTCCCTCGAGGAGGCGCGGGCTTACCTCGCGCACCCGGTGCTCGGCCCGCGGCTCCGCGAGTGCGCCGGGATCGTGGCGGCGATGACCGGGCGGACCGCCGAGCAGGTCTTCGGTCCGGTCGACGCGGTCAAGGTGCGCTCGTGCATGACGCTGTTCCACCGCGCGGCGCCCGACGAGGCGGTGTTCCGCGAGGTCCTGGACCGGTTCTACGGCGGGATGCCCGATCCGGCCACGGACGAGCGGATCGCCTGACCCACACGCCGGGCCGCGGCCCCGCTCCTCCCCGCCGCGGCCCCGTCGGGTGACCCCGCGGCCCGCGCGGGGCGGTACCCTCTGTGACGTGCCCCCCGGAACCACCCCCCTCCCCGCCGACGACCCGGACCTGCGCTCGCTGACCCTGAACGAGCTCGAGCTCCGCTGGGCGGAGGCCGCCGCCCGGACCGCGATCTCGGCCGAGATGATGACCGGCGCGGACCTCAAGGCGCAGGCGCTGGGGATCCCGGGTGAGCAGCTCATGGAGCACGCCGGAGCGGCGGTGGCGGCCGCGGCGCGCGCCCTGCTGGAGCACAACGGCCGCGAGGGCCGCCCGATCCTGGTCCTGGCGGGCTCCGGCAACAACGGCGGCGACGGGTTCGTGGCCGCGCGCCACCTGGCCGAGTGGGGCTACCCGGTGATCGCGGTGCTGGTGGCCCCGGACGAGAAGCCCCGCACCCGCGACGCGGCCCACAACTGGAAGCGCCTGGACGACCTCGACGGCGTCACCAAGATCCACGTGCCGGTCGCGCGCGATCTCGCCATCCTGGGCCAGGGGATCGAGCGGGCCGGGATCATCGTGGATGCGCTCCTGGGCACGGGCGTCCGTGGTCGCCTACGCGAGCCCGTCCGGTCCGCGGTCGAGATGATCCGCAGGGCCCGCGACGCCGGCACCCCGGTGCTCGCCGTCGACACGCCCACCGCCGTGGATCTCACGTCCGGCGACCCGTCCGATCCGGTTGTGCGCGCGGACCTGACCGTGACCTTCCACCGTCCGAAGACCGGGCTCCAGGCCCGCTTCGGCAAGGCGCTGGCCGGGCGCATCCTGGTCGCGCCGATCGGGATCCCGCAGGAGGCCGACCGTGGCTGAGGCCGACCGTGGCCCAGGGCGACCAGCCGCCGGTGCGCACGGACAACGAACGCCAGCCGCCGGTGCGCGCGAACGCCGAACGCCGGGCGGTCGTCCTGCGGAGCCAGCTCCTCATCATCGTGCTGCCTGCCGGCACCGCCATCGTCCCCAGGCGCATCCTCCGTTCACCCCGTACCTGAGGGGGACCCCATGACCGACCAGCACACCCCGCACGCGACGAGACCGCCCCTCGCCCGGCGCGGTGCCGACCTTGAACGCCTCGCCAACGAGCCTTGGGATCTGCTCATCGTCGGTGGGGGCATCGTCGGCGCGGGGGCGCTCCTCGACGCCGTCAGCCGCGGTCTCCGCGTCGCTCTGGTGGAGCAGGACGACATCGCGGTCGGGACCTCCTCGCGCTCCAGCCGCCTGATCCACGGCGGCCTCCGGTACCTGCAGCAGATGGAGATCAACCTCGTCCGCGAGGCGCTCCGCGAGCGGGCAAGGCTCCTGCGCCTCGCGCCGCACCTCGTCCGCCTGGAGAACTTCCTGTTCCCGCTCTACGGCCCGCCCGTCGCCACCCGGGCGCTGTACACGGCCGGCCTCACGATGTACGACCTGCTCGGATCGGCGAAGTCCGGCGGCCGCCACCGGCAGCTCTCGGTGGACGAGACGCTGGAGTACGCCCCCGACCTCATTCGCAAGGACCTCCGCGGGGCGCTCCTCTACCACGATGCGATGGAGGACGACGCCCGCCTCACGCTCGCCGTGGTCCGGACCGCCCTCGCCCAGAAGGCCGGCATCGCGCTCGCCGTCACCCGCGTCCGGGCCACCGGCCCGATCCGCGACGGGGCACGCGTCGTGGGCGCCACCGTCCACGACCACCTGACCGGGTCGCTCTTCGAGGTCAACGCGGCCGCCGTCCTGGACGCGACCGGCGTCTGGGGCGCGATGCCGGACCGCCCGTTCGGCGCCGGCTCCTTCAACGTCCTGCCGTCCCGCGGCAGCCACCTCGTCATCCCGCGCGAGCGGATCCCGGCCAACGGCGGCCTGACGCTGCGCATCCCGGGGCGCGTCGCATTCATGGTCCCGTGGCCCCGCCACTGGCTCATCGGCACCACGGACCAGCCGTACCACGGCGAGGTGGACCGCGTGGGCGCCAGCGCGGCCGAGGTTGACGAGATCCTGGGCACGCTCAACGGGGCGCTGGACACCGAGATCACCCGGGACGACATCGTCGGGACGTACGCGGGCCTGCGGCCGCTCGTCGCGCCGTCGGACGCCAGCTCCACGGTCAAGGTCTCGCGGGAGCACAAGGTGAGCGTGGAGGGCGACGGGCTGGTCCGCATCAGCGGCGGCAAGTACACGACCTACCGCGTCATGGCCCGCGACGCCGTGGACGCGATCCTCGGCGCCGAGGCGAAGGGCCGGCCGAGCGGCACCGCTAACCTGCCGATCATCGGCGCCGCGTCCCGCACCGCCCTCGACGCGCTGGTCGCCCGCCTGGCGACCGAGGCCGGGGTCGGCGAAGAGGCCGCTCGCTCGCTGGTGGACCGCCACGGCACCGACGCCGCCGACGTCATCGCGCTCGGCCGGGAGCACGACCTCGTCCGCCCGCTGGTGGACGGGCACCCGTTCCTGGAGGCCGAGGTTGCCTGGGCCGCGGAACGGGAGATGGCGCTCTCGCTGGACGACCTGATGGCGCGTCGCATCCGCCTCGCCCCGGTGCTCCGGGATCGCGGCGAGTCGATCGCCCCGCGCGTGGCGGCGATCGCCGGGCACGTCCTGGGCTGGGACGCGGCGCGGCAGGCCGCCGAGATCGCCGCGTACCTCGAGGGAGCGCACCGCGAGTACGACGTCCCGCCGCCCGCATGACCGGCGGCCGCGTCGTCCTCGCCCTGGACCAGGGGACCACCTCGTCGCGGGCCATCGCCTTCGACAGCCGGGGCATCCCGGTGGCGACGGCCCAGCGCGAGTTCCCCCAGGGGTTCCCATCCCCCGGCCACGTCACCCACGATCCGGAGGACATCTGGGGCAGCCAGGTCCGGGTGGCTCGCGAGGTGGTGGCCGCCGTGGGTGCCGCGACCATCGCGGCCATCGGCGTGACCAACCAGCGCGAGACCACCGTCGTCTGGGAGCGCGCGACCGGCCGGCCCGTGGCCCCCGCCATCGTCTGGCAGAGCCGCATCACCGCTCCCTTCTGCGATCGGCTGCGCGCCGAGGGCCACGAGCCGTTCATCCGCGAGCGGTCCGGCCTGCCGCTGGACCCGTACTTCTCCGGCGCCAAGATCCGCCACATCCTCGAGGAAGACGGCCTGCGGGCGCGGGCGGAGCGGGGTGAGCTCGCCTTCGGCACCGTGGATACGTGGCTGGTCTGGCGCCTCACCGGCGGCCGGATCCACGCCACAGACGTGTCGAACGCCTCGCGGACGCAGCTGCTGAACCTGCGGACGCTCGACTGGGACGACGACCTGCTCCGCCTGTTCGAGGTTCCCCGGGCGATGCTGCCCGAGGTGCGACCGTCGTCCGCGGCCTGGGGTGAGACAGACGCCGAGATCCTTGGGCGGGCGATCCCGATCGCCGGCGTGGCCGGCGACCAGCAGGCGGCGATGTTCGGACAGGCCTGCTTCGAGCCGGGCGACGCCAAGAACACGTTCGGGACCGGGGCCTTCCTCCTCGCGAACGTGGGCGCGGCACCGGTGGTCTCCGGGCACGGGCTGCTGTCCACCGTGCTGTGGCGCCTCGGCGAGGACGGTCCCGTCGCGTACGCGCTGGAGGGCTCGGTCTTCATCGCGGGTGCGGCCGTGCAGTGGCTTCGGGACGGGTTGAAGGCGATCCGCTCGACGGACGACGTGGAGGAGCTCACACGGGGCGTGGAGGACACCGGCGGCGTGTACGTGGTCCCTGCGTTCGTGGGGCTCGGGGCGCCCTGGTGGGACCCGCAGGCGCGTGGCCTGATCATCGGGTTGACGCGGGGGACCGGGCTGCCGGAGATCGCCCGGGCGACGGTCGATTCGATCGCCTACCAGCTGGCGGACGTGGTCGGGGCCATGGTGGCGGACCGTGGCGCGCCGCTCGCGGACCTCCGGGTGGACGGGGGAGCGGCGCGCAACGACGACCTCCTGCGGTTCACGGCGGACGTGCTGGGCATCGCGGTGGAGCGGCCGCGGGTCACCGAGACCACGGCCTGGGGGGCGGCCGCGCTGGCGGGTCTGGCGGTGGGCGTCTGGGGTTCCCTGGACGAGCTGGCCGCGATCCGCGAGGTGGACCGGCGGTTCGAGCCGGCCATGGAGCCGGGCCGGCGGGCGGACCTGCTGCGGGGGTGGCACCGGGCAGTCGAACGGTCCCGGGGCTGGATCGAGGGCTGATCGCAGCCGACTTGAAAATTGGGTATCGCCATGGTTGCGGTTCCACCGTAGACTGCGCCCGTTGCGCGGATCGCCGCGCAGATCACAACCGTTCGCACGTTCGACACTTGGTCTCCTCCGGCATGCACTCGAGGACCCGGGCAAGAGGCGGCGACACCTGGAGGAGATCGGCACGTGGCCGACAAGACATTGACCTGTTCGGACTGCAACATCGAGTTTGCATTCACCGAGCGCGAGCAGGCCTTCTACGCCGAGAAGGGTTTCTCGGAGCCCCGCCGGTGCCCCTCGTGCCGCGCCAGCCGCAAGCAGGCGCGCTCGGGTGGTGACAGCGGGTCTGGCGGCGGCTCGTACTCGAGCGGCGGCTATGACTCCGGCTACGGTGGTGGTGGCGGCTACTCCGCCGGCGGTTCCGGCGGGTACGACGGTGGTGGCAGCGGGGGCTACGGGAGCCGCAGCAGCGCGCCGCGCGAGATGTTCGCCGCGACATGCTCCAGCTGCGGCCGCGAGGCCAAGGTGCCGTTCCGGCCCACCAACGGCAAGCCGGTGTACTGCTCGGACTGCTTCCGCACACAGCGGGGCGGCTGAGCTCCAGATCGCACGACCGGGCCGCGGTTTCTGCGGCCCGGTTTCGCATTTCTGGGGCCGAATCCCAGACCAGTGCCCAGCCGCGTCCGGCGCGAACCCCCGGTTCCGCCGGGTGTCAGTCAGTCCCGGGCGAGCAGGTCCAGGTCGAACCGCCGTTCCGTGCCCGTGAGCAGCCGGTGGATGTTGTCCGCGTGGGCCACCCAGACCAGCGCGCAGCCCACCGTCACGCCCACCGGATAGGCCACCGGGACGGTCCCGTTGGCCGCCAGCCACCAGATCGCGACCAGCGCCGCGCCGGCTGCGGTCGACAGCAGCGACCCGAGCGAGACGTACCGCGTCACGAGGATCACGCCCACGAACACCGGCACCCCGACCAGGATGGCCGGCGGGAAGATGAGCAGCATCACCCCCACGCTCGTCCCGACCCCGCGCCCGCCCCTCAGCCCCAGGAACATGGAGTGCGTGGCGCCGAGGATCGCGAAGATCGCGCACAGGACCTCGACGGCCGCATTCCCGGTCACGTAGCGGGCCACCAGGACCGGGATCGCGCCCTTTAGGACGTCGCCGGTCACCACGACCAGGGCTCTCTTGCGGCCCATCGCCCGGAGCGCGTTCGTGCCGCCGGTCCTGCCGCTGCCGAGGGTCCGGGGATCCGTGGCGCCCGTGGCCTTCGCCACCACCACGCCGAAGGGGATCGAGCCCGCCACGTAGGCGAGCAGCACGAGCACGATCGCGACGAGAATCTCGTCGGTGCTCATCTCTGGCCGTACCTCCGCGGGGCGCCCGGAAGGCTCCGGACGCTGGGTCCGGAATCTAGCACCGCGGCCGCAGATCGCGAACGGGGACGAGCCCGGCGTTCGTCCACCCGTTCGGCGAAGGGATGGCGTTCCCTGTCCGACGGCGACACGCCGGGCCGACCGAGCACCTGCGCACAGGGCCGACCGGCACGACGCGGCCGGGGTCCGGGTTCCCGGCCGGAGCCCCGACTGCGGTCATGACCCCAACCGCCGTAGTACGATCGACCCCGATGTCCCGTCCCACCTACGCGCGCCGTGGCACACTCGCGCCGGCCCGCCCGTGACCCAGCCGGAGAACCCCCCAGCGATGGCCGTCGGCTCCTCCAACGACTTCGACCTCGTCGTCCTCGGCGCCGGGACGGGGGGCTACGCCGCCGCCTTCCGGGCCTCGCAGCTGGGCCTCAAGGTGGCCCTCGTGGACGAGGGCAAGATCGGCGGCACCTGCCTCCACCGCGGCTGCATCCCCACCAAGGCGCTCCTCGAATCCGCGGCCCTCAACGAGCGGATCCGCCACGCCGGCGATTTCGGCATCCGCATCCCGGGCGCCGCCGAGGTGGACTACGCGCAGATCGCCAGGCGCCGGGACATGGTCGTCAACCGCATGTGGAAGGGCGTCCAGTCGCTGGTCAAGAAGAACGACGTGACGTGGGTCCAGGGCCGGGGCCGCCTCGAGGGCGCCACCCGGGTCCGCGTCCGCCTCGCGGGCGAGGACGGCACGCCGGGTGCCGGCGGCGAGCGCCTGCTGAGCGGGACGGACGTGATCCTGGCGACGGGCTCACGCGTGAAGTCCCTGCCGGGCATCGTCCCGGACGGGACGCGGATCGTGACCTCGGACGACGTCCTGCGCATGGACACGATGCCGGACAGCGTCATCGTCATCGGGGCCGGCGCGGTCGGCTCCGAGTTCGCCTCCATGTACCACGACCTCGGCGCGCAGGTGACGCTGCTCGAGTACCTCCCGGCCGTCGTGCCGCTCGAGGACCGCGACGTCAGCAAGGAGCTCGAGCGCAGCTTCACGCGCCGCGGCATCAAGGTCATCACCAACGCCCGCTTCGATGCGGCGAGCGTCATCGCGGATGAGGCCGGCGTCCGGATCACGGTTGGCCCCGAGGGCAAGGAGGCGGCCGAGATCACCGCCGGGATGCTCCTGGTCGCGACCGGCCGCGCCACCAACGTCGAGGATGTCGGCCTCGAGACCACGTCGGCCGAAGTCGATCGCGGCATCGTCAAGGTGGACGGCTACATGCGGACGAAGGAGCCGCACCTCTACGCGATCGGCGACATCGTCGGCGGGCTGATGCTCGCGCACACCGCCGCGCACGAGGGGATCATCGCCGCCCACACGATCACCGGTGACCCGGACGTCCACGCGATGGACTACGTCAAGCAGCCCCGGGCCACGTACTGCCGCCCCGAGATCGCCTCGGTGGGCCTCACCGAGCAGGAGTGCGAGGCGCGCGGGCTGCCCACCAAGATCGCCAAGATCCCGTTCCAGGCCGTGGGCAAGGCGATCATCGGCGGGGAGTACGAGGGGTTCGCGAAGATCATCGCCCACGCGGAAACCGAGGAGACGCTGGGCGTCCACCTGA
>DATCGK010000442.1:0-2620 GCA_036508975.1 Candidatus Limnocylindrales bacterium | reverse complement strand
CAGGACCTCGATGACGCGTTCGGTTCCCGCGTAGGCCCGCGGTGGAACCGGCAGGAACGGAGAAGCGACCAGTGCGATGCGCATCGGCCATGTTGGTGCCGGCATCGTTACCCCGGTTACGTCCCCCCAGTATGGCCGTATTGGCCCGAGAACAGCATGGAGCTCCTTCGCCTGCAGGAGCCCGCATGCTAGCGGTGCCGCCGACCGCGAATCGAGGAAACTGAACCCTTCAGGGCGCCGGCGAGCTCCCACCGGCCTGGGAGGAGGGCCGGCGGCTGTCGGCCCTCGAGGCCGTCGCGTTCGCTCTGTCGGGGTCGAGCCAGCCGCCGGCGTAGGCGACGGAGGATGTGGCCGGTCCGCGCGGACCGGACGATGGGGTCCGCGGTGGCGAGCTCGCGATGGGACTATCCGGCTGCTGACGCGAGTCGGCGCGGCTTGGTAGCATCCCGGAGTGGAGAACCGAATGCAGGGCCTGCATCGCCGCTGCCTCCCGGCCATCCTCGCGATGCTCGTCGCGCTGGCACTCCTCCCGCTCACGCCGCATGGTGTCGCCGCCGACTCGAACTACGCCGCGAGCTGCACCGTGCTGCTCCGGGCATCGCCCTCGACGACGTCCACCCCGTCGCTCGTCTCGATGCCCACCGGCACCGTGGTGACCGCCACCGCCACCGTGACCGGCGGATCGTGGTCGACCACGTGCCCGACGTCCGTCGCGGGGAATACCTGGCTTGCGATCACCGCGGTCGGCGGCACGAGCGTGTTGTCGCTGTTCGGGGTCAGCGTCGCATACGCCGCGGCCGGGCTCTTCCAACCCTCGACCTCACCGCCACCGACCCCGGCGGTCTACCTCGAGGGGATCGACGTCAGCCACTACCAGGCGACGATCGACTGGACTGGCGTGACCAGCGCGGGCAAGCGGTTCGCGATCATGAAGGCCACCGAGGGCCAGACCAATGTCGATCCGATGTACGCCGTGAATCACGCTGCCGCCCGGGCGGCCGGCCTGCCGGTTGCGGCATACCACTTCGCCTTTCCCTTGAGCTCCCCCGACGACGCGGTCCTCCAGGCCGACTGGTTCGCCCAGAATGCGACGCTGCTCCCCGGCGACCTGGTCCCGGCGCTCGATCTCGAGCGGACCGGCGGGCTGTCCACGAGCGCGCTCCAGGCATGGGTCGGCGCGTGGCTCGGCGAGGTCTACGCGAAGCTCGGCGTGCGACCGATGATCTACACCAGTCCGAGCTTCTGGGCGAACTCGATGGGCAACACGACGATGTTCGCCGACCAGGGCTACGCGGTCCTGTGGATCGCCCACTGGTCCACGTCGAGCCCGACGGTTCCGGCCAACAACTGGGGCGGGCACGGTTGGACCTTCTGGCAGTACAGCAACTGCGGCTCCGTGACGAGGATCTCCGGGTGCGTCGACCTCGACCGCTTCAACGGCCCGGACCTGTCCGCCGTCGCCTTCAACTACACATACATCCCCCCGCCGCCCGTCGTGCCGCCCAACCTGCCGCCCGTCCTCGCCGGCATCGCGCCGACCAGCGCACCGGCCGGCGGCGGTGACCTGACCGTCTCGATCCAGGGAGCGGGCTTCGCCTCCGGCGTCTCCACCGCCTGCTGGAACGGGACGGCGCTGGCCACGACGTACGTCTCGCCGACGCAGCTCACCGCGGTCGTGCCGGCTGCCCTGACCGCCACGCCTGGACCGGGCTCCGTGACGGTCCTCATTCAGCCCCCGGGCGGCGGCACCAGCGCTCCCGCGGCGTTCACCGTCACAGCCCCCGCTGCGCAGCTCGGCGTCACGCCGAGCACGAACGTCATCGCCTGGGGTCAGCCGGTGACGCTGAGTGTCCAGGTTGTGGCATCGGGCGCGAACCGCACGGTAACGCTGCAGCGCATGCAGGCAAACGAGACGCAGTGGGCCGACATCGGGACGGTGACCACCGACGGCTCCGGCCACGCAACGTTCGACTACACGCCGCCCGTCAACACACAGTTCCAGGCGGTCTACGCGGGCACGCCCGACCTGGGCCCGGGCACGAGCCCGCCGGTTCGCGTCGTGGTGCGCCAGTTCGTCGTGCTGCGGCCGACCAACTCCGGCCGCGTCAAGACCGTGTCGGCAGGCACCCGGGTCACCTTCACTGCCACTGTCCGCCCGATCGGACCGACCCTGGCGCCGGCGAAGGTGACCTTCCAGTTCTGGCGCCTGCTCGGCGGACACTGGGCCCTCGTCACGAAACGCGACGTCTACGTCGATGCCGGCGGGCGCGCCAGCGTGACCTGGGCCTTCACCTCCCGCGGGCAGTGGTACGTGCGTGCCGTCGCCGACCCGACCCAGACGAACGCGAACAGCTTCTGGAGCCCGCTGGAGCGCTACTCGGTCTTCTAGCCCAGCACGATCATGGGCATCGTGGCGCGCTCGGCGGCGGCGTCTCGCTGTCATGACCGAGTTCCTGCGCGGAGCCGGGGTGAGCGTAGAGTGAGGGGTGACGATCAGCTCTGGAGTTATCGCGGAGGTCGGGATCACAAGACAATTGCTGGGCCTCAGAGTGGGGTCGCTCCCCGAGGTCAAGGTTGCCAGCGCCCGGCCAACCCGCCGTCGTGCCGCGAGTGCCTAGCG
>DATCGK010000441.1:0-8091 GCA_036508975.1 Candidatus Limnocylindrales bacterium | reverse complement strand
CGGCGCCTCGTCGACAGGCAGGCCGAGATAGGCCCGGAGGGGCCCGCAGGCGCCGGACGTGATCGAGGTGACGCAGGTCGAGCCGAGGTCGACCGGCACGCGGTCCGGTTCCCGGTGAGACAGGGCCGCATGGACGCGTTCCCTCGAGTTCATCCCCATCGACCGCCCTTCCGGCGCCCGAGCGGCGCCTGCGTCATCTGCCAGACGTGTGCCCTGCCGGCTCAAGCGCGGCTGAACGCCGCGCGGAACCGCTCGAGGGCGAGCTCGTCGTCACCGCTGGCGAACGACTCGAGCCCCACCACGCCCGTGTAGCCGATGCCCTCGAGGGCCGCGGCCACGGCCGGCCAGTTGACCTCGCCGGTCCCCGGCTCCATGCGGCCGGGCACGTCCGCCACCTGGATCTCGCCGATCAGCGCACCCGCCTTGCGGACGAGCTCGACCAGGTTCCCCTCCCCGATCTGGGCGTGGTACAGGTCCAGCATCATCCGCACCCCGGGCCGGTCCAGAGTCCCGACGAGCGTCATGGTGTCCTCCGCACGCCCGAACGGCACGCCCGGGTGGTCGGTGTGGAGGTTGAGGTTCTCGAGGCAGAACACCACCCCGTTGGCCTCGCCCAGATCGGCGAGCTCGCCGAGGGTCTTGTAGGCATCGAGCCACATCCGACCCGATGTCACCGCCTGGGGGCGGAACGGGAGGCCGTTGCGGGACCCGTCGAGCTCCGCGCCGTGGACGACCAGGCGTGGGCAGTCGAGCTTCTTCGCCGCCTCGACCGCGAGCTTCGCGGTGCGGACGAGCTCGCGGCCACCCTCGGCGTCGTAGAGGTCTCCGTGGATGTAGCCGGTCATCGTGGACCAGGTCGCCCCGATCGCCGCGACGGCGTCGAGGTCCTTGACGGTCCAGTCCCACATCTCGACCTGGAAGCCAAGGTCCTTGATCCTTCGGACGCGGTCGAGGTACGGAAGGTCGAGGAACAGCATCTCGCTCGTGACGGCCAACGGGAACATGGGTGTGCTCATGCAGGCTTCCTTCCCGGGCGGGACGCACGGCGGCGAATGGGGATCCTGGGACAGCGGACCCGGCTCGGCGGACAACAGGCAACCGGGACCACCACGTATGGTAATCGATTACACCATACGCAGGACTCCCCGTCTGCCGGGCCCCCGCACCTTGCGGCAGACCCGGCAGACGCGTACGCTGTAATCGGTTACCCGTGATGCTTGACCCCGTCGCCGGCTCGCCCGCTGCGGGCCCGGCGGGGCCGGGCGACATGGCCGCACCGCCGGTGAATGGCCCGACGACAGCGGGCCACGTCCTTTCGTCTGCACTGCTTGGAGGCCTCACATGCTCCGCGTGGCACTGTTCGGAGCCGGCCGCATCGGCCAGGTTCATGCGCGCTCGATCACCGAGCACGGTGAGGCGCAACTCGCCTGGGTATGCGACCCGATCGAGCAGGCCGCGACGACCCTGGCCGGCCGGCACGGGTCCCGTGCGAGCGCCGATCCCCAGGATGCCCTGGAGGACGCGAGCGTCGATGCCGTCCTGGTCGCGTCCTCCACTGCCACCCACACGGACCTGATCCGCCGCTCCGTGCTGGCCGGCAAGAAGGTCCTGTGCGAGAAGCCGATCGACCTCGACATGGGCAGGATCGACGCCTGCTGGAACGACATCGCCGGTCATGCGCCATTCGTGATGCTCGGCTTCAACCGCCGGTTCGACCCCTCGTTCCGCGAGGTCCGCGAGCGGGTCGCGGCTGGCGAGATCGGCGCGGTCCGGGCCGTGCGCATCACCAGCCGCGACCCACAGCCGCCGCCCGCGGCCTACCTGGGCGTGTCCGGCGGCATGTTCCGCGACATGACCGTCCACGACTTCGACATGGCCCGCTTCCAGCTGGGCGACATCGTCGAGGTCCAGGCGATGACCTCCACCAACGGCCTGGAGATGTTCGAGGCCGCCAAGGACCACGCGCAGGCGATCGTGGTCATGCGGGCGGCGTCCGGCGCCCTGTGCACCATCGTCAACAGCCGATCGTGCGCCTACGGGTACGACCAGCGCCTCGAGGCGTTCGGCGACCTCGGCTCGCTCGAGGCCGGCAACATGACTGCCACGACCGTGCGCTCCTTCAGCGCGAAGGAGACCGAGGCGGCCGGACCGGTCCTCGACTTCTTCCTCGAGCGGTACACGCCGGCCTACAAGGCGGAGTTCGCGGAGTTCATGACCGCGATCAGGGAGGACCGCGAGCCGTCCGTGGGCTTTGGCGACGGACGCGCAGCCCTCGTCCTCGCCGAGGCGGCCATCGAGAGCGTCGCCACGGGCAAGGCGGTCCGGGTCACCGGCGGCTGACGGATCCTGCGGGCCTGCGGCCGGCGACTGACGCCGGCGCGGGTCCCGATCACCGGCGGCTGACGCCGGCCCGGGTCCCGATCACCGGCGGCTGACGCCGGCGCGTGACGCGGGCCCCGTCCGGGCGAGTACCTGGGCGGGAGGCTAGGCCGTGACCTCCTCGAGCCTGACCGGCCGCCCCTCGCGCCAGCTCATCGTGCACGCCAGCGCCAGCCGCAGCGTCTCCAGGGCATCGTCGGGGCCCGGGCTCACGGGACGACCAGCGCCCAGGTTGTCGAAGAAGACCTCCAGCTCGCGGCGGTAAGCGACCTCGAAGCGGTCCGGGAAGCTCTCGTAGAGGTCGCCCTCCCAGCCGAACTTCCGCAACACCGTCGCCGGCGTCTTCTGCGCGCCGTCCACGACGACCTTGCCCACGGCACCCGCGACCTCGGTCCGGATGTCGTAGCCCCATTCGGAGTGCCGGGACGTCTCCACGACGCCCAGCGCCCCGTTGCGGAACTTGAGCATGATCACCGACGTGTCCCAGTCGTCCGCCTTCGCGAACCGCTCGTCGAACAGGACCGATGCCCAGGCGTGGACCTCCTCCACCTCACCAACGAGGAACCGGGCGAGGTCCAGGTCGTGGGAGGACATGTCCAGGAACGAGCCACCGCAGGTGAGGAGGAACTCCAGGGGCGGCGGGAAGGTGTCCCGCGACAGGGCGCGGAACTGCTCGATGCGGCCCAGCTCACCGCTGTCGATCAACTGCTTGGCCCGCTCGTAGCCCGGGTCGAACCGGCGCATGAAGCCCAGCTGCACCGGAACGCCGGAGGCACGCCAGAGGTCCACGATCCGGGCGGTCTCCGCCATGTCCTGGGCGATGGGCTTCTCGCTCCAGACGGCCTTGCCGGCGCGCAGGGCGGTCTCGATCAGCGTCGCGTGGGTGCTGGTCGGGGTGACGATGACGACGGCCTCGACCTCCGGGTCCAGGATGGCCTCCACGGGATCGGTGGAGGCCCGCACCGCCCGTGCCAGCTCGCGGCCCCGCTCGGCCACCTCCGCCACCGGGTCCGCCACCACCACGACGTGGGCGTTCGGGATCGCCCCTAGGTTGCGGACGTGCGTCTGGCCCATCCGGCCGGCACCGAGTACGGCCACGCCGATGTTGTTGGGATCCCTGAGCGTGAAGCTGCCCATCAGAACTCCTTGCGGGGCCTCGCGGCCCGTTGGTCTACCTCGTGGCCCGTCACTGCGCCTCGTGGCCCGTCACTCCGCGTTCCACACCCTCCGCACGCGCTCCGCGATGCGCTCGGGCGTCAGCCCGTGGCGCTCCAGGAGCCAGGCGTTCGGGGCCGACTCGCCCCAGGTGTCCTCGATGCCGATCCGGATCACGGGCCGCGGCACGTTGGCGGTCACGATCTCCGCCACGAGGCCGCCGAGGCCGCCGATCACGGTGTGCTCCTCCACCGTCACCACGATGGGCACGGCGGCCGCGACGGCGGCGATGGCCGCCTCGTCCACGGGCTTGATCGACGGCACGTGGAGCACGCCCGCCGAGATGCCGTCCTCACCCAGGAGCTCCGCCGCCGCCAGGGTGCGGGCCGTCTGCTGGCCGGTCGAGACCAGCAGCACTTCGGTGCCCTCGCGGAGCAGGATCACGCGCCGGGGCTCGAACACGTAGTCGGGGCCGAAGACGTCCGGCCCCGACTCCCGGCTCAGCCGCAGGTAGACCGGCCCCTGCGTCCCGGTGGCCCAGCGTGTCATCGCGGCGCACTCGGCTGCGTCAGCGGGGGCCAGGATCGTCATCCCGGGCATCGCGCGCATGATCGCGAGGTCCTGGATGTCCACGTGGGTCTTGCCGGAGAGCCCTGCCTGGAGGCCCGTGTAGGCGGCGCCGATCTTCACGTTGGCGTGAGTCTGGGCGACCGCCATCCGGACCTGGTCGAGCGCCCGGTGGGTGAAGAAGACCCCGAACGAGCTGAGCCACGGCACGTAGCCCAGCAGCGAGATGCCAGCTGCCGTCCCCACCATCCCCTGTTCCGCGATGCCCATCTGGAAGAACCTGTCCGGGTGGGCGGCGGCGAACCTGTCCGCCCTGGTGGAGGTGGCGAGATCGGCGTCGAAGACGAGGACGTCGGGGTTCTCGTCGGCGAGCTCGATGAGCGTGTCAGCCCACACCTCGCGCTGCGAGCTGGTCATCGGGCGTCATCCGTCATCGGGCGTCATCCCCGCCGGGCAGGTCCGCCAGCTCCACGCGGGCGGCGTCCGCCTCGGCGGCCGTGGCCACCCGTGCGTGCCATTCGGAGCGCCCCTCGGTGAACGTGAGGCCCCGGCCCTTCACGGTGCGGGCCAGGATCACCGTCGGGATCGTGCCCGCCGAGCCTGCCCGAACCTCGTCACAGGCCGCCAGGATCTCGCCGAAATCGTGGCCATCGATCTCGAGCACCTTCCAGCCGAAGGCCTCGAACACCCCTCGCAGGTTGGTGCCCGACCAGGGGTCCCGCCGGTTGCCCCGGTGCTCCTCCCCCGGCTCCAGCGGCCAGCCGAACTGCTGGAGGCCGTTGCAGTCAACGATGGCCGTCAGGTTGCCGGTCCCATACCGGGGCGCCACGTGGACCGTCTCCCAGACCTGGCCCTCCTGGATCTCGCCGTCACCGAGCATGACGAAGGTGTGGGACGGGAGGCCTCGCCGGCGCGTGCCCATCGCGATCCCCAGGCCGATGGCCAGGCCCTGCCCGAGTGAGCCCGTGGACGCGTCGAGGCCGGGCAGGAGGAGCATGTCGGGGTGACCCTGGAGCCGGCTGCCGCCGGCGTCGAACGTCTGCAGCTCCTCTGCCCCGAAGTAGCCGCGGAGCGCCATGACCGCGTACAGGCCCACCGAGCTGTGACCCTTGGACAGGATGAACCGGTCTCGCTCCGCCCAGTCGGGCTCGCCGGGGCGGATCCGCAGCACGCGGAAGTAGAGCGCCACCAGGAGGTCCATCGCCGACAGCGGGCCACCCACATGGCCGGCCCCGCTGTGGGCCACCGTCTCCATTACGTAGAGGCGCCCGCGCCGGGCGAGCGCCTCGAGATCGGCGGTGTCGGCGGCGGGGATCTCCGCTGCCATCAGCCCCGCCCGATCCCGGCCAGCAGCGCCTCCAGGTACTCACGATTGCGGCGTGCCGTGACCATCGGGTCTCCCGGGGTGGTGTCCTGCTCCAGCACGAACCAGCCGTCGTAGCCGCGCGCGAGCAGATCGGCCACGACCTCGGGAACCTGCGCGATCCCCTCTCCCAGGGGCGGGAAGATGTACGTCTTGAGCGCCTGGCCGAAGCTCCAGCCCTCGGCCCTGGATCGTGCCAGGACAGCGCCATCGACGTCCTTGAGGTGGATGTGCTCCACCCGATCCCCGTACTCCCCCAGCATCGCCAGGCTGTTGCCGCCGCCGTAGGCGAGGTGTCCGATGTCCAGGCACCAGCCCACCTTCGCCGGATCGGTCTCGTCCAGCAGCCGGGCGGTCTCCCGGGGCGTCTCGACGTACGTGCCCACGTGGTTGTGGAACACGACCTTCATGCCCAGGGGCGCCACGTTGTCCGCGAGGTCGTGAAGGCCCTTGGCCAGGTTCCGCCACTGCTCGTCGGTCAGGCCATTCGCCTCGTCCACGTGCCCGGCCTCGCCGCGGCGGCGGTCGTCGCCGGCCTCGGCCGCGATCAGATAGGTGCCGCCCGTGGCGTGGAGGCGGCGGACGATCTCCATCGCCCTCGCCATCTCCGCGTCGTGGCGGTCCGCGTCGCGGAAGCCCAGGCCCACGAACGCGCCGACCATGCCGAGACCGCGGCTCCGAAGCTCCGCACCCAGCTCCGCGGGATCCTCCGGCATGCCGGGTCCCCACTCGGTGGCGTTGTAGCCCGCCTCCACGAACTCGTCCATCATCCGGCGGTATGGCAGCCAGGGGCGGTACTCCGGGACGTCCGGGTTGTTCCAGTTGACCGGCGCGGTCGCGATCCTCACAGGAGCTCCCTCCGCTGGTTTTCCACTGCCGTCTCGTAGCGTTCGCGCGCCGCGTTGACGGTGTCATGGGTGCTGACCTCGGCGGGCGGCACGTCCCACCAGCCCTCGTAGCCCGGGGCCCGCTTGTCCGCCGAGACCGCGACGTGGATCACCGTGATCCGGTCCGCGTCCCGAGCGGCGGCGATGGCCGCCCGGATCTCGTCCTCGGTGCGCGCATAGAACGCGAGGGCGCCCATGGACTCCGCGTGCTTCTTGAAGTCCACCGGCACGTAACCGCCGGTGAGCCGGTTGCGCTTCGGGTCCCGGAACCGCAGCTCGTTGCCGAACTGGACGATGCCGACGCTCGCGGCCAGGTCCTTGATGCACTGGAAGCCGTGGTTGTCGAAGACGACCACCGTGATCCGGATGCCCTCGGCGACCGCGGTCACGATCTCCGAGTTGAGCATCAGGTAGGTGCCGTCGCCGATGGCCACCACCACCTCGCGCTCCGGCTCGGCCATCTTGACGCCGATGCCGGCCGGGATCTCGTAGCCCATGCAGGAGTAGCCGTACTCGAGGTGGTACGCCTTGGAGTCCTCGGGCCGCCACAGCTTGAGCAGGTCGCCTGGGAGGCTGCCCGCCGCACAAACCACCGTCGCATGTCCGCCCACCGCGTCGTTGACGATGCCGATGACCTCGGGCTGGGCGAGCTCCTCGGTCTCGCCGTTGGGCGTGCGGTGGTAGTCGACACGTGCGTCCCACTCGGCCTTGAGGTCCGTGACCCGCTGCCGGTACTCGGGCGACGTGCCCGGGTGGTCCGTTCGTGCCAGCGCGATGGCGATGGCCGCCAGCGCCTCGCGCGCGTCCGCCACGACCGGGACGGAGCGGAGCTTGGCCGCGTCGAACCCGTTGATGTTGACTCCGACGAAGACGGCGTCCGGGTCCTGGAACTGGGTCTTGGAAGCCGTGACGAAGTCGCCCAGGCGGGTGCCGACGGCGATCACGAGGTCCGCCTCGCGCGCGAGGCGGTTGGCAGCGAGGCCACCCGCCGCGCCGATGGGTCCGGCGTTCATGGGGTGGTTCCAGGGCAGGACGCCCTTGCCCGCCTGCGACTCCGTGACCGGAATGCCGTACAGGGTCGCGAGCTCGTCCAGCACGTCCTCGGCACCGGAGTAGATGGCGCCACCGCCTGCGATGATGATCGGCCGCTTGGCGGCGCAGATCAGCTTGACGACCTCGGCCACGACCTCGGTATCCGGGCGCGGCCGTCGGACGCGCCAGACGCGACGCTCGAAGAAGCGCTCCGGCCAGTCGTAGACCTCGGCCTGCACGTCCTCGGGCAGGGAGATCGTCACGGCACCGGTCTCCGCCGGATCCGTCAGGACGCGGAAGGCCTCCGGGAGGCTGGAGAGGAGCTGCTCGGGACGGGAGATGCGGTCGAAGTAGCGGGAGACGGGTCGGAAGGCGTCGGACGCGGAGACGTCGTGCTCCACCGGGTGCTCGATCTGCTGGAGCACCGGGTCCGGCAGGCGGTTCGCGAAGTAGTCGCTGGGGAACAGCAGGACCGGCAGCCGGTTGACCGTGGCGCCCGCCGCGGCCGTGATCATGTTCGTGGCGCCCGGGCCGATCGAGCTCATGCAGGCGAAGGTCTGCAGCCGATTCTTGTGCTTGGCGTAGGCGGCCGCCAGGTGGACCTGGGCCTGCTCGTTCTGGGGGCGGTAGTACGGCATCTCGCACTCGTCGCCCAGCTCCTCCAGGGCCTGGCCCAGCCCCGCCACGTTCCCGTGGCCGAAGATGCCC
>DATCGK010000440.1:0-3126 GCA_036508975.1 Candidatus Limnocylindrales bacterium | reverse complement strand
ACACCGGGGATCTCGGCTACGTGCTGTGGATCCCGGCCGCCGGCGCACCCGCCGTATGGATGCCCTGTTCGAGGCCGGCAAGGCGTACGCGATCCGGTCGGCTGGCATGGTTGCACTGGACGTGACCCGCCTCGAGGCGGGGCTGATCATGCTGGACGTGGACTACACGTCGGCCCGCCACGCCATGAACCCGGAGCAGAACTACAGCCCGTACGAGATCGGCCTCGGCAAGCTGGTCAGCTTCGACAAGGCGGACTACGTGGGCCGCCGCGCGCTCCAGGCCGAGCAGGCCCGGGGCGGCCCAGACCGCCGGCTGGTGGGCCTGGTGCTCGACTGGTACGACATCGAGAGGCTGTACGACGACCAGGGGCTGCCGCCGGCGATCTCGCCGTCGGTCGACCGCTCCCCCGTCCCGGTCTTCGCGGACGGGCACCAGGTGGGCAAGTCAACCTCGCACGGCTGGAGCCCGATCCTCAAGCAGGCCCTCGCGCTCGCCTACGTCCCGGCCCGCTGCGAGCGCCTCGGCACGAAGCTCCAGGTGGAGTGGACCGTCGAGGGACGCCGTGGCCGGGTGAGCGCCATCGTCGTCGAGCTGCCGTTCCTGGACCTCGACGCAAGCGCGCGTAATCCTCGTCGGATCGCCCGCCACGGACTTCCCCGAGGTCCCGGACCGGGTGCGGCGTCAGCCGCCCTGGACGGTTGCCCCGCCGGTCGTCTTCACGTCCACGCTTCCGGGCTTCTGCGTCAGCACGAGCGTGGAGCCCGCATCCGCGGTACCGGTGACCGCACCGGTGACGTGCAGCTCGGCGGAGCTGCCGCCGGTCAGCGTCACGACCGCGGAGCCCGCGGGCAGGTCGCCGAGCTTCGCGACCGCGCCGCCGGACGTGGTGACCGCCAGGGACTCGACCCCGCCGATCGCGAGGATCGTCGCACCGGCGGACACGTCCACCGCGAGCGGGCCGCCCATGTCCTCCACGGTGGCGGCGGCGCCCTCGCCCAGGGTGATAGCGTCCAGCTCGGGCATCTGGATGGTGAGGGTGATGGGCACGGTGGAGGTGACGCCCGGCGAGGCAGCCTCGACGACGAGCCGGTCGCCCTGGACCTCCGTGGTGATCAACGGGAGCAGGTTTGGCGGCGCTTCGAGCGTCACCGAGGTCTGGCTGCCCGTCCCGACGATGACCTTCATCCCGACGGCGACGCTGATCTGCCGGAACGGCGTTGTGGTGCGGTCCTCGGAGGTCACGGCTTTCTGTCCCTGGACCGGGGCGGCTTGCGCGGTGAGCATCGAGACGGCGGCGGCGACCACGCCGATCACGAGCGCGGTGCTGGCGACCGCGACCACGGCGAGGACGAGGGTGGCGCGACGGGGCGCGCGAGCGGGCATGCTGGACTCCGATTGGGTGGTGCGCCCCGAGCATGCCCCTGGCAGCGGTGATCGCCCGAGGGCCGGACGGGGGCCATCGAGGTGCCGGTCGGGCCGCGTCCTCAGGACGGCTGGTCCCCGACACGGGGGTTCAACGGCCCCGGGGGTCCGGGGCGGGCGGAGCGGGGGGAGCAAACGGGGCGGGTGGATCCCGTCCGAGGTGCGGCGCCCGTCCGGGGCCGGCGTCAGGCCTGACGCCCGAGCGTACGGTCCGCGAAGGACTCCAGCCCGGCGAGCGCCGCAGGCAGGTCGGTCCGCCCGTACCCGATGCGGAAATGGTTACCCGGGTGGCCGAAGATCGAGCCGGGGGCAAGCAGCACACCCTCGGCGGCGACGAGGTCCTCGGCGAACCGGTCGATCGGCACGCCGGCGCGGAGCTCCGGGAACCCGATGGACCCGCCGCGCGGACGGACCCAGCCGAACTGATCCGGGCGCCGGGCGAAGAACCCGTCGAGCAGCACCAGGTTCGCGTCCACGATGGACCGGGAGCGAGCGAGCACGGCATCGCGTGCCCGCAGGGCGATGAGCGCCAGGATCTCCGCCGGTGCCGAGGCGCAGATCGTGGTGTAGTCCTTGAACCGCGCGGCGGCGTCCAGGAGCCGCGTGTCATGGCTCGCCAGCCATCCGATCCGCAGGCCCGCCAGCGCAAACGACTTCGACATCACCCCCACCGAGACACCGTGCGGTCCCACCTCCGCCCCGGCCGGCAGCCGGTCCAGGGGGTCGATCTCGAGGAAGCGGTAGACCTCGTCGGAGAGGAGCGTGGCTCCGGCCTCGGCCGCGATGTCGGCCACGGCCCGGTACGTGGCGACGTCCGGCAGGGCCCCGGTCGGGTTGTGGGGCACGTTGACGACGATGACCTTCGTCCTCGGCGTGACCTGGCGGCGGAGCAGGCCGAGGTCGATCGACCAGCCGTCCGCGGCGCGCAGCTCGTGCAGCGTGACGTCTGCGCCCGCGGCCCGCGCGATCGCGTACAGGCTCTGGTACGAGGGCCAGACGACGATCGCGTGGTCCCCCGGTCCCAGCAGGACGTTGAGCGTCGCGAAGATCGCCTCCTCGGCGCCGCTGAAGACGACGACCTCGTCCGGAGCGATCCCCTCGTACAGCGTGGCGATCTCCGCGCGCAGGAGCGGGTGGCCGGGCGCCTCGGTGTAGCCCAGTCCCAAACCGTGCCAGAGGGCGGCGGTCTCGGGGTCCGCGAGGACGAGGAGGTCCGCCATGGCCCAGCCCTCCACGTCCGAGGCGCACAGCAGGTGGCGCACGGCGAACTCGTACCGCGCGAAGAACCGCTCCAGCTCGAAGTCTTCGATCCTCATCGCGTCATCATCGTTCAACGACCGCCGATCCGGAAGGCGGCGGTGATCTCGAACACCTCGCGGGTCCCACCCGGGTCGCCAATGGGCTGATACCGCTAGCCCGGCTTGGCCACCACTGCCAGGACGGCTCCGAACGCGACTGACGTCGCTTGGTCCAGCCCGTGGGTCACGAGCTGCCAGCTCGGGTTGAGCCCGCGGTCGACGCCGATGGCGTAGCCGCCGGCGGCGATGCGCACGAGAGTTCCCGTCATCGGCCCCAGGGGAACGTCACCGCCATCCACGCCCGACGGCACGCACCCGGAGGCGTCCGCGCAGAACGCCCCCTCGGAGAGCTCGATCGTCGCGCCGGCCGGGCCCTTGTAGCCGATCACCAGCTTGCCGCCGTTC
>DATCGK010000439.1:0-2451 GCA_036508975.1 Candidatus Limnocylindrales bacterium | reverse complement strand
TGGCTTCCAGGGCCAGCGCCAGTGGACCGACCATGCGCCCAACGGCGACTTCATGGAGGCGATCCTCAACTCGTCGTTCGACTGGAACGGGATCCGCGCGCCGCACATCTTCGCGACCGAGAACGACAGCCTCAACGGCGCGACGATGCTGCTCAACTACCTGCTCACCAACCGGGCCCAGATCTTCGCCGACGTCCGCACGTACTGGAGCCCGGAGGCCGTCAAGCGCGTCACCGGCCACGTCCTCGAGGGCGTCGCCGCGGGCGGCTTCATCCACCTCATCAACTCCGGGGCGGCGACGCTCGACGCGACGGGTGCGATGAACGCCGACGGCGAGCCCGTGATGAAGCCCTTCTGGGAGATCACCGACGACGACGTGCGGGCCGCCCTCGGGGCGACCACCTGGTGCCCCGCCAACCGCGGCTACTTCCGGGGTGGCGGCTACTCGTCGCAGTTCGTGAGCCGGGGCGGCATGCCGATGACGATGGCGCGCCTGAACCTGGTCTCGGGCGTCGGGCCGGTGCTCCAGGTCGCCGAGGGCTGGACGGTCGACCTGCCGAAGGAGGTCCACCAGGCGCTCGACGAGCGCACCGACCCGACCTGGCCCACCCACTGGTTCGTGCCGCGTGTGAACGGCGTGGGGCCGTTCCGCGACGTCTACACGGTGATGGCGAACTGGGCGGCGAACCACGGCGCGATCAGCTACGGACATATCGGCGCCGACCTGATCACGCTGGCCTCGGTCCTGCGCATCCCCGTCCACATGCACAACGTTCCGGAGGAGGACCTCTTCCGGCCGAGCGCATGGGCAAACCTCGGCACGGCCGATCTCGAGGGCGCGGACTTCCGCGCCTGCGCAGCCTTCGGCCCGCTCTACGGCCGCCGCTGAGGCGTGCCCGAGCGCCCCGACGACAAGACGACCGCAACCGGCACCAGGGAAGGGACGACGATGGCTGACCTCCTGCTCGGCGTGGACATCGGCACGTCGAGCTCCAAGGGCGTGCTCGTCCGGCCGGACGGCACGATCGTGGCGACGACCCAGCGAGCGCACCAGCTCTCGCTGCCGCGCCCCGGCTGGGCGGAGCACGACGGCGAGACCGTCTGGTGGGCCGACTTCGTCGCGATCGCCCGGGAGCTCACGGCCGGCACGGCCGGCTCGGGGGACCGGGTGGCGGCGGTCGGGGTCAGCGGCATCGGCCCCGCCGTCCTCCCCGTGGATGGCGCGGGCGCGTCGCTGCGCCCGGCGATCCTCTACGGCATCGACACCCGCGCCATGCGCGAGGTGGACGAGATGACGGAGCGATTCGGCGCGGACGCGATCCTTGCCCGCGGCGGAACGCTCCTGACCTCGCAGGCCGCGGGCCCGAAGCTCGCCTGGATCCGCCGGAACGAGCCCGACGTGTGGGCCCGGACGCGACGCTTCCACATGGCGCACTCGCTCGTGATCGAGCGCCTCACCGGCGAGTACGTCCTGGACCACCACTCGGCCAGCCAGTGCGACCCGCTCTATGACATGACGACAGCGGGCTGGGCGACCGACCGGGCGCAGGAGGCGATCCCCGGGGTGGAGCTCCCGCGCCTGGCATGGTCCGACGAGGTGGTCGGCCGCGTCCACGCCGCGGGTGCCGCGGCGACGGGCCTCCCGGAGGGGATTCCCGTGGTCGGAGGCACGATCGACGCAGGGCGGAGGCGCTCAGCGCCGGCGTCCGCGACCCGGGCGACACGATGCTCATGTACGGCAAGACGATGTTCATGGTGGAGATCGCCCGCGCGTTCCGTCCCGAGGCCAGCCTCTGGAGCACCCAGGGCGTCTTCGAGGGGACGGTCACCTACGCGGCGGGCCTGTCCACCTCGGGCGGCCTGACCGTCTGGCTGTGCGACATCGCCGGGCGGGACTTCGAGGCCCTCATCGACGAGGCAGCGCAGACGCCGCCCGGCGCCGACGGCCTCGTGGTGCTCCCGTTCTTCGGCGTGGCGCGCTCACCGATCTTCGATGCGCAGGCACGCGGCGCGATCTTCGGCCTGACCCTGAGCCACGGCCGGGGCCACCTCTACCGGGCCGTGCTCGAAGGCTCGGCCTACGAGGTGCGCCACAATCTCGAGGTGATGAAGGCCGCGGGCGCCCTGCCCGAGCAGCTGAGCGCGGTCGGCGGCGGCACGAAGAGCGGGCTCTGGACCCAGGTCGTGTCCGACGTGACAGGCCTCCGGCAGGTCATTCCCGCCGTGACGATCGGGGCGAGCTTCGGCGACGCGATGCTCGCGGGAGGCGGATCGGGGCTCGTGGCGGCCGACGTGCGCTGGAACGCGCCGGCGGAGACTCTCGTGCCCGACGAGAACGCGCGCGGCCGATACGACGAGCTGTACCGGGTCTATCGATCGCTCTACCCCGCAACGGTCGAGCAGGCCCACGCGCTCGCGCCCACGCCCCGCCGCCTGAACCGCTCACGGCGC
>DATCGK010000438.1:0-4269 GCA_036508975.1 Candidatus Limnocylindrales bacterium | reverse complement strand
TGGTGCCCGACTTCGTGGGTGTCTGGGGCGCGGACGGCGTGACGATCGCCGGGTACATGCCCAAGCGGTACGCCCTCGACGGCGCCGACACGACAGCCGGCGGCTCCCCGTCGAACCCTCCGCAGGACCTGCCGATCCCGGTGTACGGCGAGGACCTCGTCACGCTCGTCGGCCACATGGTTGCGGGCGTCGGGTTCGTCGCGCTCGGGTCCACCGAGACGCCGGTGCCGCCGAGTGCGTCGGTCGCGCCTTCACCAACGGTGTCGACCGCGCCGGCCACCGGCCCTCTGCCGGCCATCAGCCCCGTCGTTGACTGCGGGCGGATCACGCCCGCCGCCTGTGAGCAGGCGATCGTCCTGTCGCGCGCCGTTGGCGGCTCGGAGCTGGCCGGCACTTCCCGGATCGTCGTGGACGACGCATGTGCGCCGCTCCCTGTCATCTGCGACCGGCTCTACCCGTTCGACAGCCTCGTCGTCTTCGTGACGGCAGGTGCCGACACCACGGGCTGGGTCACCTATGAGGTCACGGGGCTCGAGGACAGCCTGCCGACCACGGCGACGCGCTGGCTGGGCGATCTGCCTGCGCACATCGTGCAGCGGCTGGTTGCCGCCTCGCCGACGGTGTCCAGCCCTCCCGTCCGGAGCCTCAGGCCATTACCACAACTACTGCCCGCCGGGTGGGCGCTGCGGGCCGCCCACTGACCCGAACGTGGGGTACGTCATCTTCCACCCCGCCGATGGCCGGTCAGACATGCTCTTCCCGGTCAGCTCCGACGGAGCCGGCAACGTCGTCGCGGAGGGTCCCGAGCCGTTGCCCACCCAATCCGGCGGCTGACGGCGGGGCGACGCATCCCCAACAGGACCCTCGCCCCCTGACCGCAGGAGCTGACGCGCCCGTTCGGTGGGCTCGCGCTTCAGGCGGACGGCATCCCGCGTCCTGGCCCGGCACGGTGATCGGCTGCTCGCTCTGCCGGCGGCGGGCCGCCTCACAGACGGCGCGCGCCGCCTGATCCCTATGCCGTCGGTGCCCTGCCGGCGGCGGGCTGCGGGCGCTCCCGCCGGATGATGTCCGCAAAGATCAACCCGCCGAGCACGACGATGACCAGGCCGCTCAAGGGACTGCCGATGGCCGCTGACCCGAGGAGGACTCCGCCGACGAGCGAGATGGCCAGGTAGGCGATCACGAGGGATCCGATCGCGATCCCCACCCGACGAACGATGCTGATCATCCCGCCCCCTTGATGGCTACCCGACGAGGCATCCAGCGTCCGCACCGCTGCCCCGGTGGTCAAGAGGAACAAGGCACAACCGGCTCGGCTGGACCACCTCGCCCATCCTCCCCGATACGACTCCTGTTCCGCTCGCGCATCGAGACTCACCAACCAGGCGTGACGCACTCACGAGAAGTCCACCGCGTCACCCGAGTCCGGTCTGCAGGAGCTGCGCCCGTCAGCCCTCGCAGTTCGCCGCAACGAAGGACCGGACCGGCTCGGGGTCGCCGCCCTTGACGCCGGCCACCACGCCATCGACGACGGATCGGAGGCTGTCGGACGAGAAGACTCCGGTGTAGAACTCCCACGTCGGAGCTGCGGTGATCACCTTCGTGGCGGCGGCGTCCTCGCCCGATGAAGCCAGCCACTCGGTGGACCAGGCGCAGAAGGCTGAGAACTCGACGACCGAACGTCCTCCGCCAGCACTGTAGGAACCATTGGCATCGTTCGCCCCGAGCGCTGGAGGCCAGGTGGCCCCTGTCGGAAGTGGCACGACCCGCTGGGCGGCGTCGATCTCGGCCTGGAACGCGGCTGCCGACTCCAAGCCGTGGGGCGACTCGGTCGAGCGGAGCGCAGCAGAGACGACGAAGACCGCAGGAGCGGCCAGCAGGAGTGATGCGAGCACGAGCGCCGCCGCCCGAGGGCGCAGAAGGAGGGATGGACGACCACGTCGGTCAAGCCGGGCACGGATGCGCGCGTCGAGTGCGGCGCGCTGTGCGGATGTGATCGGCGTCGAGAGCGCGACGCGGAGCACGCCGTCGAGGTCAGGCGAGGTCATGGAGTGTCTCCTTGAGCCGGAGGAGGCCGCGGTCGAGCAGCTTCTGGGTGGCGGCCGCGCTCTTGCCGATGATCTCGGCGATCTCGCGGACGGTCAGGTCGCTCGAGTAGCGCAGGGCGATCGCATCGCGCTGGGGTCGGGGGAGTCCCGCCATGGCGCGATGGATGCGCTGCGCGCGTTCGGCCTCGAGGGTCTGCTCCTCGGGGGACGAGGCGGCGACCTCGGATGCCGGGGAGCGCAGGCGGAAGAGCGCCGCCGTCCGGTTGCGCCGGTCAGCGTCGATCGTCGCATTGCGGGCCGTGCGCAGGAGCCACCCGATGCCCGGCTGCCGCCCCGCCCGGATCTCCGCGAACGCACGCTCGAACGTTGCCGCCGTGAGGTCGAGCGCCAGATCCTCGTCCCGGTTGATCGCCCGCACGTAGCGGAAGACGACATCGCGGTGGGCGAGGTAGAGCACCTCGAACGCCTCGCCGGCCCGCGCGGATCCGGCGTCGCGATCGATGTTCACGGCGGTTGCGTCGCTGTTCATGCCCGGTAGACGGATGGCCCCCTCGATTTCGGACATCGTCGCGCCACTCTGTGCCGCATGTCTTTGCGGATGGTGAGCCAGGTGGTGCCAGATGACCAAGAGTGGGCGGCACGTCCTGCCGGTCTCCCGACGAGCTGAGTGACCGGCAGGAGATGTTGGTTCAGTAGGGAGGTGGTCGCTCCGATGTCCCCGCCTGGACTGCTTCTGCGTATTCCTGTCGAGCGACCCGGCGACGGGTCATGCTGGGAGGACCAATGGAAGCAACTTCCGCGATCGACAGGGTGCCCGAGGAGCCGTCTGTCCTTGACGACGACCGGTTGGCGGTGGCGGCACGGACCGACGCAGCGGCCTTCGGCTTGCTCTACGAGCGCCACGTCCTCCGCATCTTTCGCTACCTGCGCGCCCGCGGCGCATCCGAGGACCTCGCGGGCGACGTGACCGCCGCGACATTCGAGCGGGCGCTTCGCCACATCAACAGTTACCGCGCGGATCGCAGCGGCTTCTCCGCCTGGCTGGTGGGAATCGCCCGCAACGCGTGGATCGACGAGCAGCGACGATCCAAGGGCGACGTCGATCTCGCCGAGGCGTCCACGCTCGCCGTCGCAGGCCGCTCGCCCGAGGACGTGGCGATCGCGGCGGACGAGCGGCGCGCACTGCTTGCGCTCGTCGCGACCCTCCCGGAGACCTCGCGGGATGCACTTGCGCTGCGCTACGCCGCTGGCCTGACGAGCCGTGAGATCGGGCAGGTCATCGGCAAGAGCGAAGCCGCCACCAAGAAGCTCCTCACCCGATCGCTGGTGTCCCTCAAGGAGGCGACCCGCCATGACCGATGACCTTGACCTGGCGCGCGTCGAGCATGTCCTCACGCGAGCGTTCGCCTTCGAGCTTCCAGTCGTGGAGCGCGGCCGGATCGCGGAACGGATCGAGGCGTCTTTCCATGCCTCGCCCGTGGCAGCGCACGGTCGCCGGTTTGTCCGCCGTCGCGTGCTGATCGGTCTGGCGGCCGCACTGCTGATCGCCGGGACCGTTGCTGCGGGCGGTGTCATCCGCGGCGACTGGGGGCCAGTCGATCATCCGGCAACCGTCGCGGACATCGAGGCCGAGATCGCTGCCACCATCGCCTCGACGCCGCTGCCGCCTGGATACTCCTATCCCATCGAGCAGATCAGGAAGGGCACGGAGGGCAACGAGATGCGCGCCCAGAAGGTGGGCATCCTCTCGGTGCAGCAACACGCGATGTGTGCCTGGACCGACTACTGGCTGCGAGGCTTCCGCAGCGGGAACGAACCGATGATGGCCGCCGCGTTGCCGGTCATCGAGGGCTTCCCGAAACTGCTGCTGATCGCTGATCCCCGGTTCGCCGACGACGGGATCAGGGAGGAGATCGCGGCCGTGGTGAAGGGGGCGCGCGCCGGGGATGCAGCACCGGTCCAGGAGCTGTTCAGCGCTGCGACGTGTGAGGGGCAGATCCTCCACAAGTGAGCGGCCCAGAGGGCGGTCCGTGCCCATACCTGCCGGCACTTCCTGCCGGACTCCCGACGAGCTGGGACCGGCAGGGCGCGCGGATACGGTAGGGACATGAGGGAGCGCCGGGGCTCGCAGGCGCCGAGAATGGCGAAGAACGGCTAAACCTTCCGCTGGCGTCGTGCGTTGAGGGGGCATGGAGCGCACCGAGGTCTTGGATCGCACGCG
>DATCGK010000437.1:0-3030 GCA_036508975.1 Candidatus Limnocylindrales bacterium | reverse complement strand
CACGAGGATGACGCCGAGCGCGCGGTCCGGGCCGCCCTCGAGCTCGTCGACGCCGTCCGCTCACTTGGCCCCGCGATCCAGGCTCGGGCGGGCGTCCTGACCGGGGAGGCTGCTGTCACCCTCGGCGCGGTCGGCCAGGGGATGGTGGCCGGCGATCTCGTCAACACGGCCAGCCGGCTCCAGTCAGTCGCCGCGCCCGCCACGGTCCTCGTCGGCGAGGCAACCCAGCGGGCCGCGAGTCGTGCCATCGCCTTCGAGCCAGCCGGTGAGCAGGCGCTCAAGGGCAAGGCCGCGCCTGTCCCCGCCTGGCGCGCGTTGCGCGTGGTCGCCGAGCGGGGCGGGCGTAACCGGAGCGAGGCGCTCGAGGCGCCGTTCGTGGGTCGCGACGACGAGCTCCGCCAGCTGAAGGACCTCTTCCACACGACGTCGCGCGACCTGCGGGCACGCCTGATCTCGGTGGTCGGGCCGGCCGGCATCGGCAAGACCCGGATGGCCTGGGAGTTCCTCAAATACCTCGACGGGCTGGTCGAGAACGTCTGGTGGCACGACGGACGCTCGCCTGCCTATGGCGAAGGGATCAGCTTCTGGGCCCTCGGCGAGATGGTCCGCGAGCGGTGCGGCTTGCTCGAGACGGACGACGAGCCGACGACGCGCTCGAAGATCGCCGAAACCCTCGCGACCCACGTGCCCGACCCGGAGGAACGGCGCTGGATCGAGCCGGCGATGCTCGCGCTGCTCGGCTTCGCGTCGGGGGCCCGGTCCGAGGAGCTCTTCGGCGCCTGGCGGACCTTCTTCGAACGCCTGGCGACCACCGCGCCGGTCGTAATGGTCTTCGAGGACTTCCACTTCGCGGATTCGGGTCTCATCGACTTCGTCGATCATCTCCTCGAATGGAGCCGGACCGTCCCGATCTACGTCGTCACGCTCTCTCGTCCCGAGCTGCTCGAGCGCCGGCCGGACTGGGGGGCCGGGAAGCGCTCGTTTACCTCCCTCTACCTCGAGCCGCTCGCCCCGGCCGCGATGCGCGAGCTGCTCGGCGGCCTCGTCCCGGGGCTCCCGGAGCCCGCCATCCGGGCGATCGTCGAGCGCGCGGATGGCATCCCCCTGTACGCGGTCGAGACGGTCCGGATGCTTCTCGCCGAGGGGCGCCTCGCCCTCGTGGAGGGCGCCTACCGTCCAGTTGGCGACCTCACGTCCCTTGCCGTTCCCGACACGCTCACGACGCTCATTGCGAGCCGCCTCGATGGCCTTGGGCCCGACGATCGCCTCCTCGTGTCCGACGCTGCGGTCCTGGGCCAGAGCTTCACACTTGCGGGCCTTTCGGCCGTGTCCGGCATCACCGAGGCCGAGTTGGAGCCGCGCCTGCGCGCGTTCGTCCGGCGCGAACTACTCACTCTACAAGCCGACCCACGCTCACCTGAGCGCGGCCAGTACGCGTTCGTGCAGGCCCTCATCCGGGAAGTGGCGTACAACACGCTCGCCAAGGCCGACCGTAAGACCCGCCACCTCGCCGCCGCGCGCTTCTTTGAGACCCTCGACACCGACGAGCTCGCCGGCGGCCTCGCCGGCCACTACCTGGCGGCCCACGCCAACGCGGCGGAAGGCCCCGAGGCCGACGCCCTCGCCGCCCAGGCGCGGATCGCGCTCTCGGCGGCGGCAGACCGAGCGATCGCGCTCGGCTCGCACGACCAGGCGCTCCGTTTCCTCGAGCTGGCGATCTCGATCACTACCGACCCCGGCGGACAGGCGGATCTCCTGGAGCGGGCGGGCGAGTCGGCGAGCGCCGCCGGCCACCACGCCGCCGCCGAGCGGTTCTTCGAGCGCGTTCTCGAGATCCGGCGAACGGGCGGAGACCGCCCGGCGATCGCGCGGACGATCGCCGTCATGGGCCGCGCGATCGTGTCCGGGCGGCAGATCGAGCGAGCGCTTCCGCTCCTGGAAGCAGCCGTCGTCGAGTTCGCCGACCTGTCTACGGACTCGGGCGTCGTCGCGCTCAGGGCCCAGCTGGCGCGCGCCTACATGCTCCACGATGAGAGCCGGCGCTCCCTCGAGGTCGTCGAGGGAGTCCTGGAGGTCGCCGAGCACGCGGACCTGGGTGCGATCCTCGCCGACGCGCTGGTGACCCGCGGGACGGCGCTCAACGCTCTCGGCCGGTTGCGGGAGGGCCTCGGTGTCATCGAGATCGGCGAGCGCTTGGCGGCGAACGCGGGCCTGACCTCGACCGTGCTGCGCGCGATCAACAACCGGGTTTCGTCGCTCGGCGACGTCGACCCGCGACGCAACCTCGAGGCCGCCCGTGAGGGCCAGGCGCTCGCGCGCCGGATCGGCGACCGACCCATGTTGATTCAGTTCGGCGGCTCCCTGGGCTTCTGCCTGTGGAGCGCCGGAGACTGGGACGGCGCGCTCCAGCTGTGGCGGGACAATCTCGCCGACGACCCGGAGCCGGCTGACCGTCTCCTCTCGCTGTACGGCGCCGCCATCGCGTATGCAGCGCGGGGGGAGCCAGTCACCGATGCGCTCAACGAGCTTGCCCGCGTTGCGGCTGACGTGACGGATCCCCAGGTGCTCTGGACGACCGCGGATGGGCCGGCCTTCGCGGCATTCGCGAGGGGGCGCCTCGAGGAGGCCGGTCGGCTCTGGCGCGAGGGCGCCGCCCGGTTCACGTTCCTAGCCCCCGCGTGGTTGCGCTCGGCGGCCCTGACGGCGCTCGAGCGGCGAGACGCCGAGACGCTTCGAGGCGACCTGGCGGCGCTGGATGGTTTCGGATTCCATGCTCCGGTTGTCGACTTGCAGCGGTCCGAGCTCGTCGTCGGCCTGGCGGCTCTCGATGGCCGGACCGGCGACGCGACGCGCCTCTACCTCGAACTCTTGCGCGGCCTGCGCGAGATCGGGCTCCCGGTCGAGGCCGCCTTCGCCACGATCCGGATGGCGACCGTCCTGGAACAGCGCTCCCGCGAGCTGCGCGAGGCCGTCGACGAAGCTGCCGAGCTCCTGCGCCGGCTCCGGGCCGCGCCGTTCCTCGAGCGGCTC
>DATCGK010000436.1:0-2981 GCA_036508975.1 Candidatus Limnocylindrales bacterium | reverse complement strand
TGCCCATCATGCACGTGGGGTGGCCCCGGTTCGGGCTCGGTCGCGCGGGGGGCGGCGCTCTCCTCGGCCGTTGGCGCGTCGATGGTTCTGGCCTCGCCGGGGTCGGCGGGATTCCCGAAACGAACGACGAGTGTCGATTCTCACGAGCTAGGGACCCTTTCCTGCTAGGTTTCTCACGAGCATTCCCCCCCTGACGGGGTGGTGTTTCTCACCATCTTTCCCCCCTGTGCGTGACGCTGCGATCATCCTCCTCCCGGCCGAGCCCCCAGTTCGGGCAGGAGGCGTTGATGAGTTATCGCGAGGTCACGATGATCGAAGTGAAAGAGGTGCTGCGCCTGTGGGTCGCCGGGACCCCCACCAAGCGCGTCGCGGCGATGCTGGGGCTCGACCCGAAAACGGTGCGGCGCTACGTCAAGGTTGCGGCGGGCGTGGGCCTCACGCCGGGTTCGACCCCGGTGAGCGAGGCGGAGGTCACGGCCGTGTTGATGGCGCTGCATCCCGCGGCCGACCGGCCGCACGGGAAAACGTGGGCGCAATGCGAGACCGAGCGCGCCAAGATCACGGCGTGGCTGGCGGGCGGGATCCGCCTGACCAAGATCCGGAAGCTGTTGGGTCGGCGCAGTGTCGCGATTCCGTATGCGACGTTGCATCGCTTTGCGGTCGCGGAACTCGGGTTTGGCCGGACCGCGCCGACGGTGCCCCTCGCGGATGGGGAGCCGGGTCAGGAGGTCCAGGTCGATACCGGCTGGGTCGCGTGGCTGCGGCTGCCCGCGGGGCGCCGGCGCCGGATCCGTGCCTGGATCTTCACGGCGGTGCGATCGCGTCATCGGTTCGTCTATCCCTGTTTCCGGGAAACGACGGCGGGGGCGATCGCCGCCTGTGAAGCGGCCTGGGCGTTTTTCGGCGGCATCTTCCACGTCCTGATCCCGGATAACACGAAGGCCATCATCCACACCGCGGATGCCCTGGAACCACGGCTCGTCGATGCGTTCCTCGAGTACGCGCAGGCCCGGGACTTTCACGTCGACCCGACGCGGGTCCGGCACCCCAAAGACAAAGCGCGCGTCGAACGGGCCGTCCCCGGCGTGCGCGACGATTGCTTCGCCGGCGAAGACCTGACCGAGATCGAGGGGGCCCGAGCGCTGGCCCGGCACTGGTGTCTCGAGGACTACGGCCGACGCCGGCACTCGCGGACGCAGCGGCGCCCGCTCGAGCACTTCGAAGCGGAGGAGTTGGCCGCCCTGCGCCCGGCGCCCGGCGAGCCGTACGACCCGCCGCTGTGGGCCTCGCCCAAGATCGGCCGCGACCACTACGCCGTGGTGGATCGCGCCCTCTACACCTTGCCCACGCGGTGGATTGGCGTCCGCCTCCGGGCGCGGGCCGACCGCGCCCTCGTACGCTTCTATCACGCCGGGGTCCTCGTGAAGACCCATCCCCGGCAGGCGCCGGGCGGCCGCTCGACCGACGCCCAGGATTTCCCGCCCGAGCGCACCGCGTACGCCCTACGCGACATCACCTACCTGCAGACCCAGGCCGATGCGCACGGGGAAGCCGTGGGCCGCTTCGTCGCCGCGCTCCTCGACGGCCCCTTGCCCTGGACCCGCATGCGTCGGGTCTACGCCGTCCTCAGCCTCGCGCGCCGCTACGGCGGCGGCCGCGTCAATGAAGCCTGTGCCTTGGCGCTCGTCGTCGACATGCTCGACGTGCATCGCCTCCAGCGGATGCTGGCGCTGGCGGTCGCCGCCCCCGCGCCGACCGTGCCCGCCGCCGTGGCGGTCCCCGCGCCCGCCCGCTATCTTCGCCCGGTCACCCAGTACCGACTCACCCTCGTGCCCGCGGCGCCTCGCGCCGAAGGAGACTCCGAATGACCCCGGACCTGATCTCGACTGACCTCAAGACCGTCCTCCGTCGTCTCAAACTGTCGCGCATGCTCGACACGCTCCCCGAACGGCTCAGCCTAGCGCGCCAGCAGCAGTTGGCCTATCAGGACTTCCTCCTGGTCGCCCTCGGGGATGAGGCCTCCCGGCGCGACGCCCTCACCGTGACCACCCGCGTCCTGCGCGCCCACTTGGATCCGTCGATGGATCTCGACGCCTGGGACCCGACGGCCAACGTCACCTTTGACCGCACGCTCCTCAATGATCTGGCGTCCCTCCGCTTCCTCGAGGCGCACGCGCACGTCGCCATCGTCGGCCCCGTCGGCGTGGGCAAGACCTTCCTCGCCCACGCGCTCGGCCACGCCGCCTGCCGACGCGGCCACTCCGTGCTCGCCCTCCGGGCGGACCGGATGCTGAAGACGCTGAAGCATGCCCGGCTCGATAACAGCTACGAAGCCGAGCTCCGCAAATTCCTCGCCGTCGATCTGCTCATCCTCGATGACTTTGCGCTCGACGGCATGGATGCCGCCGAGAGCCGCGACACCTACGACCTGTTCACCGAACGCCACCGGGCCGGGTCGATCATCGTCACCTCGAACCGCGGGCCGGACGAATGGCTCGCCACCTTCGCCGACCCGGTCCGCGCCCAGAGCGCCATCGATCGCTTCACCAGCAATGCCTACGACCTGCTCATCGAGGGCGAGTCGTACCGCAGCCGACTGAAACCGGGCCGGCGCCCCGGAGGTCGCGCGTGATCGAGCGGCGACCGCGGGCTGTGGAAATGGCGACCCTGTGGAAACCCCAGAACGGTTTCCACGAGGGTCTTGGACATCGCGCCCAGAACGCGCGATGCCCACATTCCCACAAGCCCATCATCATCACGGCCGTCAGGAAGAAAGGAGCCCGAGCCGCCCCTCGACTGGACACGACAACACCGACTGCGGCACGCTAATCGCGCGCACGCGCCCCGGGGAAGTCAGGGGGGAATGCTTCTGAGAAGCCGGGGTCCCATCCTCGTGATTACCGACAACGGCATCGACGGCCGCCCTCGACAGCACTGGTACCGACGATGACCCCCGATCAGTTTTCACTGGACTCCACGAT
>DATCGK010000435.1:0-9141 GCA_036508975.1 Candidatus Limnocylindrales bacterium | reverse complement strand
ACCGGCCGCCGGCGCGCCCGAGCTGGAGGCCGCCCTCGGGGCCGCCGGGCTCCTCGGCTGGGTCCGCTCCCTCCCGGACGGTCTCGAAACCGCGGTCGGGGAGCACGGGGCCCGCCTGTCTGGTGGCCAGCGCCAGCGCCTCGCCCTTGCCCGTGCGCTGCTCGCAGATGTCCGGGTGCTGATCCTGGACGAGCCGACCGAGCACCTGGACGAGGCCGCCGCCCGCGCCTTTGTGGCGGACCTGCCCGCCTCCACGCAGGGACGCACGCTCCTCGTGCTGACCCACCGTCCTGAGCTCTTCGAGGGCCCCGCCTGGACCCGGGGTACCAAGCTGATGCCGGCACCGCCGGGTTGAGGCCAGGCGTCAACAGGGGAACAGCCGAGCCAGGTCCTCCGGATCGATCGGCGTCTCGTCCGCCAGCAATCCGGCCAGGCGCGCCGCCCGTCCGAACAGCGCGGCGGGAGTTGCGCCGGCATCCAGCAGGGAACGCACGGCCGTATCGCCGTCCGCCTTGGACAGCTTGCGGCCGGTTGCCAGGCGGACCAGCGGGTGGTGCAGGAACAGCGGCGCCGTCTCCCGGCCGAGGAGGCGCGCGAGCCGCAGCTGTACCGGGGTCGAGTGCAGGAGGTCCCGGCCGCGGATGACAAGGTCGACATCGTTCCGCATGTCGTCGACGACCACGCAGAACGCATACGTCCAGTTCCCGACCCGGTCGCGGACCAGCAGGTCGCCGCCCGACGCCGGCTCCTCGGCCAGCGGCCCGGCCAGGAGGTCCACCCAGCGCTCCGAGCCCGCCCCCACGGCGACCCGGAGTCCCGTCGCCCCGTCCTCGGGCAGCGCGAGCGACCGGCACCCTGCCGGGCACCCGATCCCGCGCCATGGTCGCCCGCGGTCCACCTCGTAGCCCGCGAAGGTCGCCCGCGAGCAGGCGCACGCGTACACGAGCCCGGCCTCGCGCAGCCGCTCCAGCGCGTCCGTGTAGGCCTGCCCGGACGACGACTGGCGAAACGGCGTGGCGCCCGCCCGGAACGCCGCGATCGGGGGCTCGTCCGGGACGAGGCCAAGCCGTTCGAGGTCCTCGAGGAGCGCCGTCTCGAACTCCGGGCGGCACCGCTGCCGATCGTGATCCTCGATGCGCAGGATCACCCGGCCGCCCGTCGTCCGCGCGATCCCCCACGTGTACAGCGCGTTGACGAGGTGGCCGAGGTGGAGCAACCCCGTCGGCGCCGGCGCAAACCGCGTCACGGGCCCGGAAGGCAGCACCTGTGGATCGGGTCGGGCGGCCCCGGTCACATCCGGGACGAGGAGCTCGCCGCCCTCAGCTCCCGGTTCGTCCGTCATGGTCCCGGTCGCGCGACTCCAGCCCCCGCGTGGCGGACACGATCCGCCGGTAGATCGACAGCAGGTCCGTCTGCGCCAGGGGTCCCGGGTTGGCCATCGCCACCCGGAGCAGCACCTCGCGCTCGCGCTCCGGATCCTTGATCGCGCGGCGACCCGCCAGGCGCTTCGCCCGTCCGGCGATCCGGCCCAGGGCCGCCCGCTCGTTGAGCAGCTCCACGATCCGCCGGTCCAGCTCGTCGATCCGGTCCCGGGTCCGGGCGAGCTCCAGCGCCGCCACCTCACGGTCCAGCTGGGACGGCCGCGAGCCGCTCTCCCCGCCGCCCTTTCGGCCGCCCTTTCCGCCCGCGCCGCCCTGTCGTGTCACGCCGCGCCGCCCGGTCGTGTCACGCCGCGCCCCCGAACCGCGCGGCGATCGCCTCGAGCGCCAGGTGGTATCCGCGGGCGCCCTGGCCCACGATCGAAGCGGTCGCGATGTCGTGCAGGAAGTTAACCTGCCGGAACGCGTCACGCTGCCACGGGTCCGAGAGGTGGACCTCCCAGAACGGCCGCTCGATGGCCAGCAGCGCGTCCCGCAGGGCGACCGACGTGTGGGTGTACCCGGCGGCGTTGACGATCGCGACGTCGAAGTCGCGCACCTGGAGGCGGTCGATGAGGTCCCCCTCGTGGTTCGACTGGTAGAAGACCACGTCCAGGCCCAGCTCCGCGGCGCGCGCCGCGATCCCGGCGTGGATCTCCTCGAGCGTCTCGCGCCCGTAGATGGCTGGCTCGCGGGTCCCGAGCAGGTTGAGGTTGGGTCCCTGGAGGACCAGCACGCGCGTCATCCGCGACCTCTCGTCCCGGCGGGTCCAGCTGTCGGCCCAGCTGCCGACTCCCCGGCCCGCCCCTGTGCCCGTTCCCCGGCCAGGATCTGCGCCACGGCCGCCTCGACGGCCTCCGCCGGCACGTCGTCGCGCACCGCCACCCCGTCGCCGGTCGGCAGCACCCAGCGGAGCCGCCCGCCGGCGTGCTTCTTGTCGGTCCCGGTGGCCGCGACCACCGCGTCGAGCGGGTAGGGGAGCGGCGCCCGGCCGAGGTCCAGGCGATCCAGCAGCCCCTCGATCCGCGCCGCGCGCGCCGGCGGCGTCACCCCGAGCGAGGTCCCGATCCGCACCGCGGCCCGCAGCCCGTAGGCCACTGCCTCGCCGTGCAGCAAGGTCTCGTACCCGTCGGCGGCCTCGAGCGCATGCGCCACCGTGTGGCCCAGGTTCAGCGTGATGCGCCCGCCGGTCGCGCCCTGCTCGCGCTCGTCGGCCGTCACCACCTCGACCTTCGCCCAGGCGGCCCGCTCCACCACCTCGGCGACCGCACCGTTCGCGAAGGCTGCGGCGTCCCCGCGGGCGATCGCCTCGGCGTCCGTCTCGAGCGTGGCGAACAGCGGCTCGTCCCCCAGGGCCGCCATCTTGACGATCTCGCCCAGCGCCGCGCGCAGCTGGCGCCCGGGGAGGGTCCGCAGGGCGGTCACGTCCAGGATCACCGCCGCCGGCTGGTGGAACGCCCCCAGGAGGTTCTTGCCCTCGGGCAGGTCCACGCCGGTCTTGCCGCCGATGGACGAGTCGACCTGGGCCACGAGCGTCGTTGGCACCCCGATCCAGGGCACGCCGCGCAGGTACGTCGCCGCCAGGAACCCCGCCGGGTCTCCCAGCGCGCCCCCGCCGATGGCGATCAGCGGATCCCGCCGCTCGACCCGACGCCGGACAAGGTCACGGGCGGCCTCCTCGATCACGGGAAGACGTTTGGCAGCCTCGCCTGCCGGCAGCATGACGACCTCGACCGGCCAGCCGTCGTCCCGGAGGCCCGTCGCCACGCCCTCGCCGAACGCCGCCCAGGCCCCGGGCTCGGACACGATCACCGCGCGCCGGGCGTTCAGCCGCAGGAGCGTGGCGCCGATGGCCGCGGCGGCGATGCCCTCGCCGACCACGATCTCGCCGATCTTCGTGGAGGCGCGCAGGAGCGTGGTGGACGTCGCCGGACCCGCCTCCAGGAGCCGCTCCACCGCCTTGATCACCCCGCCCACCTCGGCCACGCCGTTGATGCGCTGCGCCGCCCCGTAGAAACGCTCGCGGTCCGCCGCCAGCGTCCGGATCCGCATGAGCGGGTCCCCGCCGTGGACCAGCGGACGCACGTTGGAGGAGCGGCGCAGGCGCTGCGCCAGCACTTCCGGCCTGACGTCCAGCCAGGCCGTGACGCGGCCGCGGAACAGCGTCCAGCGGTTGCAGGGGTCGAGGATCGCGCCGCCACCGGGCGAGATCACGCGCCGCAGGCCCGGACCCGGATCCGGCGGACCGAGCGCGGCGACCGCCCTCCGTTCGCGCCGGCGGAAGCCGGCCTCGCCCTCGGCCTCGAAGATCTCGGGGATCGTCATACCGGCCGCGGCCTCGATCTCGACGTCCAGGTCCACGAACGCCGCCTCGTGACGGGCCGCCAGCCGCCGACCCACCGCGCTCTTGCCGCTCCCCGGGAGGCCGACCAGGACGAGGTCCATCGCGGGCCTCAGGCCTCGTCGGGCGTGCCGGCGATCCGGGCCCGGTAGCGCGCAAGGTTGCCGGCCACCTCGGCCATCGAGTCGCCCCCGGTCTTGTCCAGGACGAAGGCGGCCAGGGTGAGCATGACCATCGCCTCGCCGATGACACCGGCCGCGGGCACGACCGAGATGTCGCTGCGCTCGTAGTGGGCCCGGTCCAGGGCCTCGCCGGTCAGCAGGTCCGCGGTCGGGAGCGGCCGCGCCAGCGTGGAGATGGGCTTCACCGCACCGCGGACCACGATCGGCTCGCCGTTGGTGACACCGCCCGTGAGGCCGCCCGCGTTGTTCGTGCGGTGGACCCACGTCCCGTCCGGTCGCCGTCCCTCGATCACGTCGTGGACCTGCGATCCGAACCGGCGCGTCTGCTCGAACCCCAGCCCGAGCTCCACGCCCTTGACGATGTTGATGCCCATGACCGCGGCCGCCAGGGCCGCGTCCAGGCGCCGGTCCCAGTGGACGTAGCTGCCGAGGCCGATGGGGGCGCCGTGGACGACCACCTCGAACACGCCACCGACCGTGTCCCCCGCGGACCGCGCCTCGTCGATCCTCGCCATCATGGCCGCTTCGGCCTCGGGATCCGGGCAGCGGAGAGGCGACGCATCGGCCTCGTCCCGGGAGCGGATGCAGCGCCCCGGGTCGATGGCCACGCCGCCCACCTCCGCGGTGAACGACCAGACCTCGATCCCCAGCTCGCGCAGGAACACGCGGGCGACCCCGCCGGCGGCCACCCGCGCGGCTGTCTCGCGCGCGGACGAGCGCTCGAGGACGTTGCGGACGTCGTCGAAGCCGTACTTCAGGGCGCCCGCGAGGTCCGCGTGACCGGGCCGGACCGCGGTGATCGGCCGGGCGCGCTTGTTGCCATCTTCGGCCATCGCCGCCAGCTCCGCGGCCTCCTCGTCGGAGAGCGGTCCGACCTGCATGACACGGGTCCAGTTCGCCCAGTCCCTGTTGGCGACCTCGAGCAGGATCGGGGAGCCAAGGGTTCGGCCGTGGCGGACACCGGAGAGGATGCGCGCGCGATCCTGCTCGATGGCCTGGCGGGCACCCCGGCCGTAGCCGCGCTGGCGCCGCGCGAGATCGACCGCGAGGTCGTCCTCGGTCAGGGCCAGCCCGGCCGGGACGCCCTCCACCACGGCGCCCAGCATGGGGCCGTGGCTCTCGCCGGCCGTGATGAACCGGAAGCGGTCCACGCGCCCTCCTGCCGTCCCTGGCCCGGCGTCAGGCGCCGGCGGGCTCGGGCGACGCAGGCTCAGCCGAGGCGGGTTCGGGCGAGGCGGGCTCGCCCTCCGCCGACGTGATCCCGTGCGCCCGCGCCTCGATGAGGGCGGCGTGCATGACGTCGATGGGGGCCGGCTGTCCCGTCCAGAGCGTGAACGAGGCCGCGCCCTGGTGGAGCAGCATCAGCTCGCCGTCCGAGGTGGCGCAGCCCGCGGCCTGGGCGTCGCGGAGCAGGCGGGTGGGCGAGTAGATGAGGTCGAGCACCAGCAGGCCGGGCGTGAGGATCTCGGCCGGGATCGGGGCCTCGTCCTCGTTCAGGCCGATCGACGTGGCGTTGACGAGCACCTTCGCCTTGGAGAGCTCGGCCTCGATGATCGATTCGTGCCACGGCATGGCGCGCAGGTCCATGTGCGAGGAGCTCCGCGCGAAGTGCTTGACGAGGCTCTCGGCGCGATGCAGGTGCCGGTTGAACACGACCACCCGCTGGAACCCCTCGCGGATCAGGCCGTAGACGACGGCCCGCGAGCCGCCACCGGCGCCCAGCACCACCGCGTGGCGGGGCATCTTCTGCTTCCCGACCAGCTTGTCCAGGGCGACCTTGAAGCCGGGCACGTCCGTGTTGTGCCCGACGAGCTTCTTGCCTTCCCGGGTGAGGGTGTTGACGGCGCCCGTGACGTGGGCATCATCCGACTGGCGGTCCGTGTGAGGGACCACGCGCTCCTTGTGGGGGATCGTGATGTTGGCGCCCAGGAAGTCCTCGGTCCGGAGCTCGGCGATCGCCTCGGCGAGCTCGGCCGGGCTGCGATCCCAGAGCTCGTAGCGGGCGTCGATGCCGAGGTGGTCGAAGGCGGCCTGCTGCATCGCCCCGGACAGCGAGTGGGCGACCGGATGGCCGATGAGGACGACGCGTTTCGTCATGCTCGCACCCCTTCGAGTTCGCGGAAGAAGCCCGGGTACGAGATCCCCGCCGACCCGGGTCGGCGGACGATGGTCTCGCCCTCGGCGATGAGACCCGCGACGGCGAACGTCATCGCGAGCCGGTGATCGTCAAGTGTCTCGGTGACGGCGCCGCGGAGCCGCGTGCCGCCCTCGATCTCGATGTCGTCGCCCGTGACGCGCACCCGCGCGCCCAAGGCCGTGAGGCCGTCTGCGATCCCGGCGATCCGGTCCGACTCCTTGTGGCGGAGCTCGCCGGCACCCCGGATTCGCGTCGTGCCCACTGCCGCGGTCGCGGCGAGCGCGAGGATCGGGATCTCGTCGATGGCTGCCGCCACGTCGGTGGGGGACAGGTCGACGGCCCGAAGGTCGCTGGACCGGACCACGAGGTCTGCGAGGGGCTCGCCGTCCTGCCCCCCGGGGGCCGGGCGAGCGTGCTCCTCGATGTCGGCGCCCATGCGCCGCAGGATGTCGATGATGGCACGCCTCGTGCGGTTCGTGCTGACCCCGTCGAGATGGAGCTCGGCGTCCGGGTGGATCGCGGCGGCCACCAACCAGAACGCGGCGCCCGATGGGTCGGACGGGACGGTCTCCTCGATCGCGCGCACGGTGGCGGGGCCGGCGAGGCGGACCACGTGCCGGCCGTCGGTATCGGTCGCCTCGGTCACGGTGACGCCGCGGGTGCGCAGCATCCGCTCGGTGTGGTCACGCGTCGCGACCGTCTCGGAGATCACGGTCTCGCCGTCCGCGGCGAGGGCCGCCAGGAGGATCGCGGACTTCACCTGGGCGCTGGGCACGGGCGTGGCATACGTGATCGCGGTCAGCCGCTCGCGCCCGGTGATCGCCAGCGGCAGCAGCGTGGCGCCGTGACGGCCGGCGAATGATGCGCCCATGGCGGCGAGCGGCTCCACGACGCGGCCCATCGGCCGGCGTCGGAGCGACGCATCCCCGTCCAGCACCGCGAACAGGGGACGTCCGGCAAGCAGCCCGGCCACGAGCCGGGCCGTGGTCCCGGAGTTCCCGCAGTCCAGGATCCCCTCGGGCTCGTGGAGCGCTGCCCCGCCCGGGGAGACCACGCGGTAGTCCACGCGCCCTCCGCGCTCGGCGAGACGCTCCACGACGGCACCCAGCGCCGCGACGATCCCCGCGGTGGACCGGACGTCCGCCCCGTCGCCCGCGGCCCCGATCAGGCTCTCGCCCTCGGCCAGGAGCGCGAGGAGCAGGGCCCGGTGGGAGATGGACTTGTCGCCGGGGAGCGACGGCCGGCCCCGGAGCCGCGCGGCCGACCTGACGACGAGCGCGTCGTCCTCGTCCGCGCCTTGGTGGGCGCGAACGTCGGCTTCACCCGCGCCTGGGCGTGCCGGGCGCCCGTCCGCGGGCCGCGTGCCCGCCGGCTCCATGGCCATGCCGCTCAGGCCCTGCCGTCTTCGGCCGCGGCGGCCGCGTTCAGGTCGCCGTGCAGGTCGCGGACGTGGGCGTGCACACCCGTGATCGCGTGCATCATCGACTCGAAGCCGTCGAAGTCGAGCTGCTGCTCGGCGTCGGAGAGCGCCTCGTCGGGGCGCGGGTGGACCTCCACCATGATCCCGTCGGCGCCCACCGCCACGCTGCCGATGGCCAGGGGCTTGACCAGCCAGCGCTTGCCCGTGGCGTGCGACGGGTCCACGATCACCGGCAGGTGCGTCAGATGGTGCACGAGCGGGACCGCCGTGAGGTCCAGCGTGTTGCGCGTGGACGTCTCGAAGGTCCGGATGCCGCGCTCGCAGAGCATGATCTGGCTGTTGCCCGCCGAGGCGATGTACTCCGCGGCCATCAGCCATTCCTCGATCGTGGCGCCAAACCCGCGCTTGAGCATGACCGGCCGGCCCGCGCGCCCGCACGCCAGCAGCAGCGAGAAGTTCTGCATGTTCCGGGTGCCGATCTGCAGGATGTCGGCGTACTCGGCCACGATGTCCACCTGGTTCGGCTCCATCACCTCGGTGATGACGGGGCAGCCGGTGCGCTCGCGAGCCTCGGCCAGGTAGCGGAGGCCCTCCACGCCCAGGCCCTGGAAGCTGTATGGGCTGGTGCGCGGCTTGAACGCCCCGCCGCGGATCACGTTCGCGCCGTGGGTGGTGACGAAGTCCACGGTCTCCATCAGCTGGTCCCGGCTCTCCACGGAGCACGGACCCGCCATGACGGTGAGCGAGCCGTCGCCGACCGCGGTGTCCAGCACGCGGATGACCGAGTTCTCCGGGTGGAACTCACGCGAGACCAGCTTGTATGGCTTGGAGATCGCCGTCACGGCCGCCACGCCGGGCGTCGCCTCGAGGCGCGAACGCAACTGCTCCCGCCGCCGCCCGATCTCACCGACGACCGCGATCACCGTCCGAGCCGCACCGGCATTCTCGAACGGCGTCAGCCCTTCGGCCAGGATCAGGCCCTTCACGCCGTTGACCTCGGCCTCGGTCGCCTCGGCGCGCATCACCACGAACATCTCGTCAGGGTTCCTTCAGGAGGAGGGAGGTACGCCAGGGGAACAAAAAAGCAGAGGTCTGGGACCTCTGCTCACCCGGCACGACCCGCCGTTTCCGGGTCTTCAGACTCCGGAGTCGGTCATGCCGGGCAGGTAAAGAGATAGATGTCGTGCATCGGTGCATCGGACGGTATCCCGAAGCGGATCCTGCGTCAACCGATGGGAGCCGGTAGGCGTTCCCGGGCCGGATCAACCGGATCGGCCGTGCGCAACGTGATGCTAGAATGCGCCGCGCTGCCCGGAGAGGTCGCATAGAGGTCTAGTGCAGCGGTTTGCTAAACCGCCGTGGGGGCAACTCCACCGAGGGTTCGAATCCCTCCCTCTCCGCCAGAATGCACATCGTGCGCCCGTAGCTCAGTGGATAGAGCATCAGCTTGCGGAGCTGAGGGTCGTGGGTTCGAGTCCCGCCGGGCGCGCCATCACCTGGACCATCCTGCGGACCGTCCTGCCGACCCCGGGCCGTCGCCCCTGGGTACTTCGTGTCCAGGCCGCCCGGCCGCCCAGACCGCCAACGACCCGTACGCGGCTGTCCGCGACAGCCCGGGCGGCGGGTCGAAGGGCGCGAGCACA
>DATCGK010000434.1:0-2927 GCA_036508975.1 Candidatus Limnocylindrales bacterium | reverse complement strand
TTCGCCTGCAACGGGCATCCGGCCGACGAGATCGAGTTCGGCGGCGGGAACGGCAACAGGGTCGTGACGTCGCCCAAGACGGTCTCCGACTCCGGGCTTGTCGCGCGCGCTTCGGAGACGAACGCTTTCGACGTCCCCGTGACGGGTGTGCTCCAGAGCTGGGCCGTCCGGTTCGCGAACGCAACGCCCGGCACGTACCACTACGTCTGCCAGATCCACGCGGGCATGGAAGGGACGATCGTCGTCCACTGACCATCGCGTAGCTCGGCAGCGGCCGCGCCGGTCACCGGCGCGGCCGCTCCATGTCCGGGCCCGGGCGCACCGGCCGCCGGCCCGGGCATACTTCGGCCATGACCACCGACCCGATCGCGCTTTCCACCCTGCTCGGCGACGCCGAGGCCCTGTTGCCGGAGATCCTCGAAGTGCGCCGGCGCCTTCACCGGCGGCCCGAGATCGGCCTGGCCCTGCCCGCGACCCAGGCGCTGGTGGTCGACGAGCTGGAACGCATGGGCCTGGCCGCGCGGGTCGGGCGGACGGTGAGCTCCGTGACGGCCGTCATCGAGGGCGCGGAGCCCGGCCCGACCCTGGTCCTGCGCGGCGACATGGACGGCCTGCCGCTGCAGGAGGAGACCGGCCTCGAGTTCACGTCCGAGACACCTGGCGCCATGCATGCCTGCGGTCACGACACGCACGTGGCGATGCTCCTGGGCGCCGCGCGGCTCCTGCTGAATCGCCGCGACAGGCTGGCGGGTCGGGTGCTGCTCATGTTCCAGCCCGGAGAGGAGGGGTTCGGCGGCGCCCGCTTCATGCTGGAGGAGGGCCTCCTGGACCTGCCGGCGGGGCAGGCCGCGAACGCCGCCTTCGCGATCCACATCTCGACGAGCTACCCGGCCGGGACCCTGAACCTTCGACCCGGCCCGGAGATGGCCGCGGCCGACTTCGTCCGCCTCTCCCTGAGCGGCCGCGGCGGCCATGCCTCGGCGCCGCACACGGCGCTCGACCCGATGCCCGTGGCGGCCGAGATCGTGCTTGCGCTCCAGGCGATGGTCACGCGCCGGGTCGACGTCTTCGATCCCGCCGTCGTCTCGATCACCCACGTCCGTGGCGGCACGACCAACAACATCATCCCCGAGACCGTGTTCCTCGAAGGGACCATCCGCACTTTCTCGGAGAAGACGCGGGCATCCGTCCACGCGAATCTCCGCCAGGTGGTGGATGGGATCTGCGCGGCGCACGGAGCGGTCGCCGACCTGGAGATCGAGCGTGGATACCCGGTCACGATCAACGACGCGGCCTTCACGGCCTTCGTCGCGGCCATCGGCGAGGAGCTGGTCGGCCCCGAGGCCGTGGTCCCGATGCCCGCCCCGATCATGGGCGCCGAGGACTTCTCGTACGTGCTCCAGCGCGTGCCCGGCGCCATGGTCTTCCTGGGCGCCCGTGCTCCCGGCGAGGACCCGGCCACAGCCCCCGGGAACCACTCGAACCGGGTCGTCTTCCACGAGCCGGCGCTCGCCGTCGGGGTGGCGATGCACGCGGCGGTGGCCCTCCGGCATCTCGCCGCCGGCTGACCGCGACCACGCCGTCCCCCTAACGTCGCCGCGGCGGGATCGTTCCTCCGGGTGTCCACACCACATGCGCGCGCCGTTGACACGGCGAGTCGCGCCGATGCCACGGCGAATGGTCGACCCGAATGACGGATCGTCACCGATTGCAACGGCACCGAGGAGGAACACATGAATCTACGAAGAAACCTCGCTGCCGGCGGCGTGGCCGCCTCACTCATGGCGTCGCTGTTCGCCGTCTCGATGGCGGGTCCGGCGATGGCCGCAACGGTGCCCCCCGTGACCACGACGGTCACCCCGGTCGGCGCTACCACCTACGTCCCGATCGCGGCCGTGACGGCAATCGGGCCGACCGACATCGCGGGCGGAAGCCTGACCCTCACCCTCCCGGCCGGGTTCTCGTGGGCCATCGGTGGCGCGATTACAACGGTCGAGACCAACGGAGTTGGCGGCAAGCTCGCGGTCAGCGGCGGCACGATCACCGTGGGCGGGACGACCGCGACGTTCAGCGTGACCGGTGCCGCGCTCGCAAGCACGATCACCTTCTCGTCGGCGCCCGTGACGACGGCCACAGCCGGAGCGTCCGGGAACGTCGTGCTCAGCGGCCTGTCGCACCCCAGCTCAGTGGTCGTCGCACGTGTCCACGCGCCTGAAGGCGCCGCCACGGCCAACAGTCAGGCGAAGGGCAACGACCAGCCGAAGGGCAACGACAACGCGAAGGGCAACGTCCAGGCCAAGGGCCACGGCGCTCGCAAGGTCGCCTTCTACGCGAGCTCGACGACGTGCGCGACCGCCCAGCCGATCGGTCACCCCGCGAGCTACGGCTTCGCGATCCTGAACACGACCGGCCGCAAGGGGACCAACGTCAACGTGGTGCTCAACGTGGTGCTCAAGGGCGCCGCGCCAAACGCCACCTACACCATCTCGCTTAACCAGGGTTCGGCTGGGTGCGCGCTGACGACCCCCACGACCGCGGGAACTGTCCACACCAACGCGCGCGGCAACGGCACCGCCAATCTCCACGTCGCCATCGTGAGCGGCGCGAAGAACTTCTGGGTGTCCGCCACGAACGTGGCGAGCACGACGGGCCCGACGAGCCCGACGAGCATCCTGGGGACGCCCGCAGCCACGCTGAAGATCAAGCACTAGAAGACCGTCACGACTGCCCATCCTGGGCAGCCTGAGCAGCACCGGGGCCCGGCCGACGGCATCGCCGTCGACCGGGCCCTTCGCTTGCCCGGCCGAAGCGCCGGGTCCTCGCCACAACCCGTGGGTCCGCGGTCACCGCCGCTGGCCCGGAGCGCGCACATCGGCTACGCTCCGCGCCTCGGAGATCGATTGGGGAGGCAGCGGTGCCCTGCACGA
>DATCGK010000433.1:0-2328 GCA_036508975.1 Candidatus Limnocylindrales bacterium | reverse complement strand
GAAGGCGTTGCCGTCCTCCCCGACCAACTTGAGGAATGGCCGCTCTGCCGTCGGTGCGATGTTGGCGCCGAGGGCGTCGCCGTCGCTCGGCATCACGCCCGCACCTCTCGACCGCTCACGCCCGGGGATGCCGAGGACCCGGCCTGTGCCAGCACCCCTTGCACGGTGGCGACCCACCACTGCCGTCCACGCATCGCCGTGGGGACGCCGTCGCGGTTCAGCCCGTCGGCGATGGCCCGCAGGGTCGCCCCCGAGGACCGCTCGGCCGCGATGCGGGCGACGATGTCGCCGGGGATGAGGCGGGGCCGCCCGAGGCGGACTCCTGCCGCCTTCTTGACCGCCAGCGCGGACTTCGTCCTCTCGCCGATGAGCCGCCGTTCGAACTGGGCGAAGGTCGCCAGCATCGCCGCCATCGCCTCCCCGGCCGGGGTGGACGTGTCGACGTTGAGGTCGAGCGCGATCAGCGCCCAGTGCTCCCGGCTGGCGCGGTCCATCAGCCCGGCGAAGTCCACGAGCGAGCGGCTCAGCCGGTCCAACTTGCTCACGACCAGGGTGTCGGCCTTCCGGTGCCGGAGGGCGTCAAGCGCCGCCTCGATGCCGGGCCGGTCGAGGTTCTTGCCGGAGAAGCCCGCGTCCTCGATGAAGGTGACGTCGGTCTCGTCCCAGCCGCGCCGCTTGGCCTCGACAAGGATGGCCGCCCGCTGGGCATCCAGCCCGGCCCGACTATCGGCCTGCTCCTCGGTCGAGCACCGGATGTACGCGATGGTGCGGCTCATCAGTGCAGCCACTCGGGAACGAGTAGCCCTGTAGCCCGGGCCTCCGCCTCGGCCACTTCGACCTCTTCGTCGAGCCGCAGGTAGTCGAGGTAGGTCGTGACCAGCGGGCCCCGGGCGTCCCAGCCCATCGGCGCCTCGTTGATGGCGCGGACGATGGTCTCCACCTCCGTCCAGACGGCACCGGGGTCGACATCCGGACCGAGGCGATGCACCTTGTCGACCGGGGAGTCCCCCGACGCATTGACGATCACGACCCTGCTCATGAACGAGCCGTCGCCGAAGCCGGTGACCAGCACCTTCGTCGTGGTGCCGCTCGGTCGATACCACGCCGCGGTGAACACCGGGAAGGCGAGCGCCTCTCCCGTCCCAGCCGACCGGGCGGGACGGTCACGGAAGTACGGCAGGGTCATCTCGCCGAGCCGGGGGAGCCATGCCCGCAGAGTCGGGGTGTCCACGTCGGGCGGCCGGTCTGGGTAGCCCCGGCGCTTGAGGTGAGCCCGCTCCGGGAGCCATTCCGCGATGGCAGCGTCCGAGACGCGGACCCGGAAGGTCTCGGGCTGTCCGTCGTGGGAGAGGACTCGGAACGTTCGGTAAGGCATCGACCACCATCTGGCGTATCCCGGTTGGTGGCGTGTCTTACCTCTGGTTGGCGGTCATAGCAAGTCGGACGACCGCGAACCGAACGTCTAGCGGTCGTGGGGTCCATGACTGGCAGCAGAGCGCGCGTGCGGATGGATCGGATGCCTCCACGACGGCGGTACGACGTCTTGGCCGTCCCGATCTAGATGGCCCGACCGCTAGACTGGGCTGAGCCGGGCGGGTGCGCTGATCACGCCCACACCCGTCCCCTTGCGATGGGGCCCGCCCGGCAAGCCTGCAAGGGAGGCACGGTGTCGGTCGGAAGGCGGCTGCTGGGCGAACTATTCCGCGACAACGGCATCCACCACGCGGACTCCTGCAAGTCCCGGCACCCGTTCCTCGGGCCCGTGTCAGGCACCACAAGCCGGATCGACGCTTACGAGTCTCCGGCTGGCGAGGTCATCTACACCTGCACCGAGTGCCGACGCCTCGCGATCTGGAAGGATCGAGTCCTCCAGCCCGATCCGATCTGGGAGTTGGAGCACGCACGTGTGCGTAGCCCCGGGGTGCAAGAACGGGCAGAGGCCGCGGCCGAGTTGGAGCGACTCCAAGAGCGTGGTGCGGAGGACGCCAAGGAGTCGCCTCATGCGGAACCACCCAAGCCTCGGGGGCAGCGTAGGCTGCGCCCGAGCGCGTGGCGGATCGCGAACGCGACGGTGCTGGTCGACGCATTCCGGCGCTTGAAGGAAGCGAACGGGCGACCGCCGTCTCAGGAGCGACTCGCCGAGGAACTGGACGTGGCGCGGAGCACCGTCAGGGAGGCCGTGGTTAAGTTCCACCTGAGGTGGCCGCCGGAATAGGTCGGCCATTCTTCGGCCATTAGTCGGCCGTTGGCGGGGATCGACCCGCGACCTCCTGCGGCAGACGATGGCCGTGTGACAGGCCACTCCATCCTCCTTCCACTCGACAGCGA
>DATCGK010000432.1:0-12249 GCA_036508975.1 Candidatus Limnocylindrales bacterium | reverse complement strand
CCCTGGGCGTGATCCTGGACCGGGCAGCGCGGAACGCGGGCGGGCGGGGGCCGGTAGCCGGCAGCGTCCCGCGCGGGCGGGGGCCGGTAGCCGGCAGCGCCCCGGGCGGGCGCGCCGGACCGCACGTCACCCGGCTCCGATCCCCGCGATGAAGCGGCGCAGCACGCGGGCGAGCCGCGGCCCCGCCTCGGCGCCGGCCTCGAGCACCTCCTCGTGGGCGAGCGGCTGCCCGCTGTAGCCTGCGCCGGCGTTCGCCACCAGCGACACGCCGCACACCTCGAGCCCCGCCCAGCGCGCGGCGACCGCTTCGAGGACGGTGGACATGCCGACGGAGTCCGCGCCCATCGTCCGCAGCATCCGGACCTCGGCTGGGGTCTCGTAGCTGGGGCCGATGAGGCCGGCATAGATCCCCTCCTCGAACAAGACCCCCTCGGCGGCGGCGGCGGCGTGGAGGCGTTCGCGCAGGCGCGGGCTCCATACGTCGGTCATGTCGGGGAAGCGGGGGCCGAGCGCATCCGCGTTCGCGCCCAGGAGCGGCGTGCGACCCGTGAGGTTCAGGTGGTCCGAGATGACCATCAGCGTCCCCGGGCTGTAAGCCGGGTTCACGCCGCCCGCGGCGTTGGTCAGGATCACGATGTCCGCGCCGAGCCGGCGGAACAGCAGGACGGGCTGGACCACGAGGCCGGCGTCGTTGCCCTCGTAGAGGTGGAAGCGGCCCTGCAGCGCGGCGACCGGTACCCCGCCCAGGCGGCCGAGCAAGAGGCGCCCGACGTGACCCGGAGCCGTCGCGACCGGCCAGCCCGGCAGCTCCCCGAACGGGATGGAGACGGGCTCCTCGAGATCGTCGGCCAGGCTGCCGAGTCCGGAGCCGAGCACCATGCCCACGCGCGGCACCAGGCCCGTGCGAACACGAACGGCGGCCACCAGGGCGGCAAGGCGGGCGGGCTGCTCGTCCGGTGGGATCGGTCGGGATCGGTCGACGGACAGGGTGGCGACGGGCGGGTTGGCATTGCTCATGGCGCGAGCATAGCCGCAGGCCGCGGGCGTCCGTGGGGGTGTTCGCGACTCGATCAGGCCGCTTAACCTTCGACGCCCGGAGGGAGTACCGACACCGGGATGCCGGTCACGTCCTTCCGGGCGCCCAAGGGGACGTCCCTTTCGGGTCGCCACCATTGGCAACGAAGTGCCCGAACTGACCGGAGAGCGCCGGACCTTGAGGTGATCTCGGTCATGGCGCCGGCCGACGTTGATGTGATCGCAGCCTGCCGGGTGGAGCGGTCTTGAGGCGATCGCCTCCGCTCCGGGCCTCCATCGGCCCGTTCGGGCAAGACCCAAGTTACGGGCTGCGCGCCCCGTCACCAACCCGGTTGTCCACGAACTTGCCGGGTTTGCGGGTGCGTTCATCCACCGATTTCCCACCAGTGTGGACAGGCTGTGGATGACCAAAACCCGGACCGGCCGGACGGGCCTTGCGACACGATCCCATGGGCGGGGCCCGCAACGCCACTGCCCCCGGCCGACGTGCTCGCCTACCCTCCGAGGGCGAACATCTCGACCTTCGGTCGCCGCTCCGTCGCCGCGCTGCGCAGCTCGGAATAGCGGTCCGCGCGCGCTTCCCAGACCGACCGGATGCGGGCCTCGAGCGCGGCGTCGGGCTCACCGTCGCGCAGCGGCGCCTTGAGGTCCACGCCATCCACGGCGAACAGGCACGTGTAGAGATGGCCGTCGGCCGAGATACGCGCGCGCGTGCAGTCCCCGCAGAACGGCCTCGAGACGGAGGCGATGACGCCCATCTCCCCGGAACCGTCCCGGAACCGGTAGCGCCCGGCCACCTCACCCCGGTAGCCGGGCGCGATGGGCTCCAGCGGGAGCTCGGCATCGACCAGCGCCAGGATCTCGTGTGCGGGCACGACGTCGTCCAGCCGCCAGCCGTTCGAATGCCCGACGTCCATGTACTCGACGAAGCGGAGCACGATCCCCTCGTCGCGTGCCCACCGGGCGAGCGGCAGCACCGACGCCTCGTTGAGACCGCGCCGCACGACGGTGTTGACCTTGATCGGCGCCAGCCCCGCCGAGCGCGCCGCCGCGATCCCGTCCAGGACCCGCGCGACCGGGAAGTCCACGCCGTTCATCGCCCCGAACACGGCGGGGTCGAGCGAGTCCAGGCTGACCGTGACGCGCCCCAGCCCCGCAGCTGCCAGCGGTCCCGCCAGCCCCCGGAGCGCCGAGCCATTGGTGGTCAGCGTCAGGTCCAACGGATCGCCGTCGGGCGTCCGGATCGCGGCCAGGTGCCCGATGAGGACCGGCAGGTCCCGGCGCACGAGCGGTTCGCCCCCGGTGATCCGCAGCTTGTGGACACCCAGCCGGACGAAGATCGCGGCAAGTCGCGCGATCTCCTCGAAGTCGAGCACCTGCGACCGTGGCAGGAACGCGAAGTCGCGCCCGAACACCTCGGCCGGCATGCAGTAGGTGCAGCGGAAGTTGCAGCGGTCCGTCACCGAGATCCGGAGATCGCGCAGCGCCCGACCCAGCCCGTCCGCGACGCCGCGGTGACCGTCGAAGACGAGGCCACCGCCGGGCGCAGAGCTGCCGTCGGGAGGAGGGCCGATCGCGGGAGCGACCAGGCCGGGTTCGGGTTCCACCGGTACATGGTAGTCGGCGGGACCGAACCGCTCACCGGGCGGGCCAAAGCCCCCGGCGACGCGGCCTGCCTTCGTCGCTCGGTACCAGTAGAACCGGCTCCTAGTACCTCTAGCGACTGCACCACAGCCCACCTTTGCGCATATGGTGCGCGTAGGCCCCGGGCCACCCACTCCCACAAAGGAAGTACCTGTCAATGGCGACCTCCGAAAGCCGCTCCACCTTCCGCCTCCCCTGGAGCTCGGACCGCCCCCACGAGGAGCCCGACTGGTTCAACCCCGTCGAGCCCGACCCGGAAGCCGTCGGCGGCGAGGGCGACCCGGGCGGGAGCGAAGCCGTCGCGCCCACCTGGGCCGATGCTGACTCCAGGGTCGAGCCGGGGTTCTCGTCGACTGCGCCGGAGCCTCCCGAGTCCGTCGCGGCACCGGCGCCGGCAGCCACGAGGAAGCCGACCAGGCTGATGGTCGACCTGGCCGCCGCGATCCGCGCCACCACCGAGGCTGCCCGTGACAACGCGCTCGCGGTCGTCGAGGTGGATGCGACCGAGGTGATCGGGGCCATCCGCGCCGCCTCGACCGAGGGCACCGAGACCGTCCGCCGCCGGTCCGACGAGGACCTGGCCGGCATCAAGGAGTGGTCGAAGGCCGAGATCGCCCGGATCCGCGATCAGACCGAGACGCGGATCGCGGCCCGCAAGGCCATGCTGGAAACCGAGCTCAGCGCGTATGCGTCGGCCGTCGAGCACCGCATCGGCGAGGTCGACGGGGCCGTCGCCCGCTATCGCGCGGACATGGACGCCTACTTCGAGACCCTGACCCTCGAGGAGGATCCCTCGCGCCTCGCCACCATGGCCGAGGCGATGCCGGAGCCGCTTGAGCTCGATGCCTGGAAGGACATCACCGATCTCGATCTCACCGCCTATGTGGCGGAGGCGATCGCGGTGCCCGAGACGGTCGAAGCCGAGGCCACGACCGGGATGATCGAGCCCGAGGCGACCCAGGCGCCCGAGGTCGCGCCCGAGGCGACGATCGAGGCCGTCGCCACCTCTCCGGAGGTGGTCGAGTCCTCCCTCGAGCCCGAGGCGACGGCAGAGGGGATCGAGCCCGGGACCGCCGAGCCGACCAACCCCTGGGGCGTTCCCGATGGCTCATGGGCAACAGGCACACCGGCATCCGCCGAGAGCGGCGAGCCGGTCGACCGTGCCGCGATCATGGCGGCCCTGGAGGCCGCCGCCGAGGCCGTCGTCGCCGCCGAGTCGGCTGCCGAGTCGGCCAGCCAGGCTGAGGCCGCCGCGGACGTTGCGGAGACGGCCGTCGGCCTGATCTCGGGGCGGACGCCCGAGGACGAGGCTGCGGACGCCCAGGCCGTCATGACCGCTCGGGTCGACGCCGGCGGCTTCGACACCGTGAACCTCACGGACCGCCTGGCCCGCCTGCTCCCCAGCATTGGGGCCGGTGCCCCCGTTGGCGAGCCGTGCACCACGCAGGTCGTGGTCACGGGCCTCGTGTCCGTGGCGAGCATCGCCAGCTTCAAGCGTCATCTCGGTCGCGTCGTCGGCGTCCAGGCCGTGGGTGTCGCCTCGGGCCCCGGGGGAGAGTTCGTGTTCCACGTGACCCACCGCCCGGACGTGTCGTTCCGTGACGCGATCCCGAGCATGCCCGGGTTCGCCGCCCGCGTCACCGGCACCGGCGACGGTGTCGTGTCCGTGACAGCGCGAGATCCCGAGGCGGAGGGCTGACCCCCATGGCAACCACGAACCGCCGGCCTGCCATCGCGATCCTGCTGCCCCCCACCGAGGCGGCGCCCGTCGTCGCCGAGCTCCGCGCGGGCGGGTTCGAGCCCATCGTCGTCAGCGACCTGGCCGAGCTTGCGGCCCTGGTGGCCGTTCGCCGCGACGTCGCGGTCGCGGTCCTGGATGTCGAGGGTGAGGCGGACGGCGGCGCTTCGACCTGGGCCGTGCTCCACGAGTTCGGCCGGAACATCCCGGCGCTGCTGGTGGTCAACCCCTCCACGCTCGACCGGCTCGACCCCGCAGCGCCCGGCCACGACAACGACGAATACCTGACCCGGCCCTACTCGGCCGAATCGATCCGCTGGCGCATCGAGGCGATGTGCATCCGCTCCGTGGCCGTGGACGACGGGAGCGGGCCCGTCCTCCAGGGTGACCTCGAAGCCGGCAACTGGACGCAGCGCGGGCAGCTGATCGCGGTGTTCAACCCCAAGGGCGGCGTCGGCAAGACCATGATCGCCACGAACCTTGCCGCGGTGCTCACGGCGCGCGGGCAATCCGTGCTCCTGGTGGACGCGGACACGGTCACCGGCCACGTGCCGATCTCGTTCGGCATGGACGGCGTCAGGACCGTCGTGGACGCCTGGCGGGACGAGCTCGAAGGCGGACCGGTCCAGGGCTTCGACGAGCTGGCCTCGGCGCACCCATCGGGCCTCAGGGTCCTCTCGCTCACGTCCAGCCCCATCCACACCGAGGTTCTCGACGCCGATCGGGTCAGCAGGGAGCTCGGCGCCGCGCGGCGGAGCACGGACTTCGTGATCGTGGACCTCCACCCGTCGTACAGCCCGCTCAACCGCGCGGTGTTCGACAAGGCGGACCGGATCCTGGTGCCCGTGACGCCGGACCTGCCGGCGATCCGTGCGGCGATCAAGCTGCGCGATGTCGCCGAGGAGCTCGGCATGCGCGACCGGCTGTGCCTGATCGTCAACCGCGCCAACAGCGGCGTGTCGGTCGCGGACGTCGAGAAGGCGCTTGGCCTCCCGGCCTACGCCGAGATCCGCTCCGGCGGCCTGCTGCTGGTCAGGGCGGCGAACGAAGGCCGCGCGCTGATCGACTTCGCACCCAAGGAGAAGATCACCGGCGACTTCCAGGTGCTCGCGGACCGGTTGCTGGGCGTGACGGCGCGCGAGCCCGTCAAGGCCGGCTTGAACCTGTTCGGGCGCCACGCGCCCGCCAGGGCCTGACGCCGGCGACACCGACCTCCAGGGCCTGACGCCAGCAGGACGGGGCCGACCGCCGGACGGTCAGCGGGTCCGGTCCTGCCAGCTGGTACCCCCGAGCGGGCCGCCGGGCAGCGGTGTGTGAGGCTCGCCGGTGCGCTTGTCCACCTGGGTCACGCCGCGGATGTAGAAGCGGTTCACGAGGATGACCTCGATGTCGGGGTCGGTGACCACGGCGTCGCCGAGCCTGGCCACGGCGTCCACCACCGGGACGAACATCTCGGTCGAGCGGGACAGGAGGCTATCGGGCTCCGCGCCCGGATGCAGGAACACGGTTCCCACGACACGGAAGGGCGGCACCTCCAGCCCCACGTCGTAGGGGACCTTGTGCACCTTGAGCGCAGCGCGCTCGGTGTCCGTGAGCGGCGGCAGGCTGTCCTCGCCGGCAGTGATCAGGATCAGGTCATACGGGTCCACGGACTTCAGGCCGGGCGCCGGGTCAAGGCCCGCACCGGCCTCCGGTGGACCCCAGCTGACGTCCGTGATGGCGATCGCCTCACGGCGATTGAGCGCGTCCGACAGCCGGCCGGAGATCTTCATCCGGCCCCGGAGCCGCCAGTCTTCGGTGAGCGCCGTGAACGGCACGCCACGCTCCGGCCCGTGGTGGAGCGTGACGGGAGCCGCGGCGTCCCGCCCTGCGGCAGCCGGCTCGTCCGGCTTGCGACGCTTCAGGAACCCGAACGGCACGCGCTCAGTCCTCCTCGGCCTTGCCGCTGTTCGCGCGGATCGTATCCACGACGTTGGCATCGGCGAGCGTGGTCACATCGCCCAGCTGCCGCCCCTCGGCGATGTCCCGCAGCAGGCGACGCATGATCTTGCCCGAGCGCGTCTTGGGCAGATCCGGGACGAACATCAGGAACTTGGGCCGCGCGATGGGTCCGATCACGTAGGCGACGTGCTCCCGGAGCTGGATCGACAGGGTGTCGGACGGCTCCTGCCCCGACTTCAGGATGACGTAGGCGAAGATCGCCTGGCCGCTGATCGCGTCCGACTTGCCGACGACTGCCGCCTCGGCCACCGAGCGGTGGTCCACCAGCGCGGACTCGACCTCGGCGGTGCTGATCCGGTGACCGGCCACGTTCATCACGTCGTCCACGCGGCCGAGGAGCCACAGGTAGCCCTCCTCGTCCCGCTTCGCGCCATCGCCCGCGAAGTACATGCCCGGGAAACGGCTCCAGTACGTCTTCCGGTAGCGGTCCGGGTCACCGTAGATGCCGCGGAGCATGCCCGGCCAGGGCCGCTTCAGGACAAGGTACCCGCCACCGCCGAACGGGACGGACCTGCCGTCCGCATCCACCACGTCGGCCTCGATCCCGGGCAGGGCGAATGTGGCGGAGCCTGGCTTCGTGGTCGTCACCCCGGGCAGCGGGCTGATCAGGATCTGGCCCGTCTCGGTCTGCCACCAGGTATCCACGACCGGGGCCCGGTCGCCGCCGATGACGTCGCGATACCAGCGCCACGCCTCGGGGTTGATCGGCTCGCCGACCGAGCCCAGGACCCGCAGCGAGGTCAGGTCGTGGCTGCGCGGGATCTCCTCACCCTGCTTCATGAAGGCGCGGATCGCCGTGGGGGCGCAGTACAGGATCGAGACCTTGTAGTCCTCGATGATCTGCCACCAGCGGTCCCAGGTCGGCTCGTCGGGTGCGCCCTCGTACAGGATGCCGGTCGTGGCGTTCGCCAGCGGCCCGTAGACGATGTAGCTGTGCCCGGTCACCCAGCCGATGTCGGCCGCGCACCAGTAGACGTCGTCGGGTTTGATGTCGAACACCGCCCAGTGCGTGAACGCGGCGCCCAGCAGGTACCCGGCGGTCGTGTGCAGGATGCCCTTGGGCTTGGCGGTCGTCCCCGACGTGTAGAGCAGGTAGAGCATGTGCTCGCTGTCCACGGGCACGGGATGGCACACGTCGCTCTGGCGGTCCACGATCTCGTGCCACCAGTGGTCCCGCCGCGGCACCATGTGGACGCCGTCGCCGAAGCGGTCCACGACGATGACGTGCTCGATGGTGGGCGCGTCCACGATGGCCGCGTCGACGTGGTGCTTGAGGCCCACCTTCTTGCCGCGCCGCCAGCCGCCGTCGGCAGTGATCACCACCCTGGCACCGCAGTCGTTGATGCGGCCCGACAGCGATTCCGCGGAGAACCCTCCGAAGACGACGGTGTGCGGCGCACCGATCCGGGCGCAGGCCAGCATCGCGATCGGCAGCTCGGGGATCATCGGCATGTAGATGGCCACGCGGTCGCCCTTCCGGACGCCCAGCTCCAGCAGCGCGTTGGCCGCCCTGGAGCTCTCGCGCATCAGGTCCGCGTAGGTGAGCGTCCGCGTATCGCCCGGCTCCCCGATCCAGTGGTAGGCGACCTTGTCGCCCAGGCCCCGCTCCACGTGGCGGTCCACGCAGTTGTACGCGACGTTCAGCTCGCCGCCGGAGAACCACTTCGCATCCGGGAGGTTCCACTCGAGGGTCTCGCCGAAGGGCGTGAACCACGAGATGCGCTCCTTGGCCTGCTTCTCCCAGAACCCGACGTAGTCGGCGTTGGCCTCGTCATAGAGGGCGGCCGTGGCGTTGGCCTGGGCCGCGAACGCCGGGTCCGGCGGGAAGGTCCTCTTCTCCGCCATGAGGCTCTCGATCTCCGGCCCGTCGTGTGCCCCGGGGTCGACGCTCACGTATCCCTCCGCTCAACTCATGGGCCGCCATTCTACGCGGGTGGGACCCCGTGCCCCCGGGGTCGCCGTGCGCGCCTCAGTCCGTCCCGGCGGAGAGGTCATCCTGGGTGGGCCCGCCCGGGTCGGCACCGCCCGCCTGGAACGGATCGACGGTGTGGTCCCTCGACAGGACGACGCGCTGCGGGCGCGGCATCTCGATCCCGTGCGTCTCGAACGCCGCCAGCAGGCGCTTGCGGAGCTCGCCGCTCGCCGCCCACTTCTCCGGGGCACGGACCAGGCCCAGGATCTTGAGCGTGATCCCGTACTCGCCCAGGGCCGCGATCCGCTCGACGTGGGGCGCCTCCATCACGCGCCGCCGCCAGGCCGGATCGGCGGCCATCTCCGTGCCCACGTCGTTAACGACCACCGTGGCCCGCTCGATGTCCGTGCCGTAGGCGATCGTGACGTCGAGGTTGATCCGCGCCCAGACACGCGTCTGGTTGGATGCGACGCGGATCTCGCCGTTGGGGACGGTATGCACGACGCCGTCGAGGTCGCGGAGCGTGGTGCGCCGGAGGCTGAAGTCCTCCACCTCGCCGGACACCCCCGCCAGCGTCACGACGTCGCCCTTGCTGAACTGGTTCTCGATCAGGATGAGGGCCCCGTTGAGGTAGTCCCGGACCAGGCTCTGGGCACCGAAGCCGACCGCGATCCCGACGACGCCGAGACCTGCCACGGCGGGCCCGATGTCCAGGCCGAGCTCGCTCAGGATCATGACCCCGGCGATGAGCGCGATGAACAGGCGGACGGTGCCCGTGCCGAGCGAGTCCAGCGTGTCCATCCGCTTCCGGACCTCGACCGCGGACAGCTCCCGGGCGGTGCCCTCGGAGGTCTCCCGGTCCAGCAGCGTCTTGACGACCCCGCGGATCACGAGCTGGGCGATCCGGATGCAGATCGCCGCGATGACGACGATCAGCAGGATGGGCAGGATCGGGTCCTGGAGGAGCGCGACCAGCCGTTCCTGGAGGTCCGGGGGGATCTTCATGACAGGGGAAGCCTATATCAGGGCCCGCGCGAACGAACCTCAGCGCGTGCACCCGGATACGGGCAGGCCCTTCCTGCGGGCGCCCCCTCGGCCGGTCACTCAGCGGGTCGCTCAGCCGGTCACTCAGCGGGTCGCTCAGCCGGGTCCCCCGGAGATCCGTGACGGCGATGTGGGCCGGGTCCACAGTCCGTTGGCGTCGGGCGAACGGCCCGCGAGGTTCAGGCCGGCGTCCCGCCCAGGCGCACGGAGACGGCCGCTGCCGCCTCGCGGACCAGGCCGACGAGCTCCGGGACCCGGCGCGGCGTCACCCGGAAAGCGGGGCCCCAGACATCCACGGCCGCGATGACCTGGCCCCGGGCGTCGTGCACGGGAGCCGCCACGGCATTGAGCCCCCGGTCGAACTCGCCGAAGGCCATCGCGTAGCCACGCCGGCGGACTCGCGCCAGCTCCTCGAGGAGCGGCTCGAGCTGCGTGATCGTCCGCTCCGTGCGCCGGTCCAGGCCACGCCGGACGAGACGCATGATCTCCCGTTCCGGGAGGGACGCCAGCAGGACCTTGCCGGACGCGACCGAGTGGAGCGGGACACCCCGGCCGGTCCAGTCCCCCACCGCGACGAGGTTCGGACCGTCGGCCTGGGCCACGGTGAGCATCTGGTCGCCCTCGAGCACGCCGATGCCCGTGGTCTCCCGGGTCAGCTTGGCCAGCCGGTCCAGCTCCGGCATCGCGATCGAGCGCAGGTCCAGGGTCCGCTCGGCCCGCTCAGCAAGGCGGATCACGATGAGGCCGAGGCGGTACTTCCCGGACTCCTCGTCCTGCTCCACCAGGCCCCGCTTCTCGAGCGTAGCGAGGAGGCGCGACGCCGTCGACTTGTGCAGCCCCAGGCGCCGGGCGAGCTCCGTGACACCGGCCTCGCCGTGGCAGTCCCCGAGGGCGAGCAGCAGGCTGGCGGCCCGATCAACGGACCGGACCGCGTTCCCGTCGAGCGTCATGCGATCGTCCCCTCCGAGGAGCGGCCCAGGCGGCTCAGTGGGCTGCAGCATCCAGCTCGCCCCTTGCCCGCAGCTCGAGGGCCGCGTCCAGCGAGTCGCCGAAGATGGACACCACCCGGTCCACGAGGTCGCCCTGGGCGTGCGCCTCGCAGATGAACCAGGGCTCGCGACTGTCGGGCTCCGGCATGGCGCCCCGGGCGTGCATGCCGACGGCGATCGCGTCGTAGAGGGCGTGGTCCGTGTTCGCCCAGTCGCGGTACTCGGACGCGACGTGCTCCGTGAACATGACCCCGAACATCGACGGGTGACCGGTGATGTTGTAGGCCAGGCCCTTGGCGTCGATCAGGCTCCGGAGGCCCGCCTGGATCCGCTCGCCGGTGGCGTGGATGGTGGCCAGCGCGTCGGTGTCCCGGAGGATCTCCAGGACCTTCGTGGCCGCTGCGGCCGCCACGCGGTTGCCCGCGAACGTGCCACCGTGGCTCACCTTGGCCGGGAGGACGCTCATGACCTCCTCCGTGCCGCCGAAGGCCGCAGCCGGGTAGCCGTTGCCCATCGCCTTCGCATAGGTCGCGATGTCCGGCGTGATGCCGAAGAACTCGGCCGCGCCACCCTTGGCGAAGCGGAAACCCGTCTTGACCTCGTCGAAGATCAGCAGGATCCCGAACTCCCTGGTCAGCTCGCGCATCGCCTGGTGGAAGCCCGGCTTGGGCAGGATTCCCTGGGCGTTGCCCAGCACCGGCTCCACGATGACCGCGGCGATCTCCTCGCCCTGGCGCTCGAACAGGGCCCGCAGGCGATCGATGTTGTTGTAGCGCGCCGGGATGATGGTCTTGGCGATCTCGGCGGGGATGCCTCGGCCCCACGCCAGCCCGACGGGGTTGTCCTCGTCGCCCAGGTCGGCCATGTTGTTGGGCGCCACGCTGATCAGCGCGTAGTCGTGGACGCCGTGGTACTGGCCCTCGAACTTCACGATCTTCGTGCGGCCGGTGTAGGCCCGCGCGACGCGCATCGCGTGCATGGTGGCCTCGGTGCCGGAGACCGTCATCCGCGCCTTCTTGACCCAGGGATTGAGCTCCCTGAGGAGCTCCAGCGCCCGGACCTCGTCCTCGCTGGTCAGCGAGAAGCTGACGCCGCGTCGCATGCGCTCGTTGACGTAGTCGTCGACGCGGTCATCGGCGTGCCCGAGCACCACCGGCCCGTAGCCCATCCGCAGGTCGACGTACTCGTTGCCGTCGATGTCCCAGACCCGGCCGCCCTTGCCCCGATCCACGTAGATCGTGTCCTCGCCCCAGGCGCGGAAGTTCGAGTTCGTGCCGCCCGGGAGCGTCTCGAGCGCCCGGCGGTACATCTCGAGCTGGCGCATGCGCGCCAGCGTGGGGGTGGGGCGCGAGACGGGTTCGGCGGTCATGATGCCTCCTGGGTTCCACCCCGCGGCCCTGGTGGGCGCCGCCGCGGCTCCGGGCGGCGGCGTGCGGGGGCCCGCGACCATGCGCCACCAAAGGGCACGTGTTGCGGGCTATGCAACAACTGTCCCCGATCGTGCCACAGCCCCATCCGGGCCGTCAACACGAATATCGTCCACAACAGCCGCTTCAACTGCGAAATACGCACAGCAACCGGCCTTGATGTTGGAGATCCGCGTACATTGGTGAGACCATGAAGACTCCCGCCAGCAACCCCCCGGGGCCCCGTCCCGCTCCTGCGGGCGACAGCTTCTGGTTCACCACCGGCGACCCGGGACCCGTCCGGTCACCCATCTCCGGGACGCGGCACGCCGACGTGGCTGGACGCCCTGGGGATCGGCTTCGACAGCTAGGTCCATCCGGGCGGCGGGCGGTCCCGGACGGCCTGGTCGCCGGCCGGGCCGGTCCTCCCGCGCTCCTCTCGCCTATTCTGCCGGCGTCACCCAGAGCGGCAGCTCGCGG
>DATCGK010000431.1:0-4789 GCA_036508975.1 Candidatus Limnocylindrales bacterium | reverse complement strand
CCGCCCGTCCCGCCCCTCCGCCGCCGGCGAACCCCACGGAGTTGAACCCGGCGGCCACGAAGTAGCCCCGGTGGCCGGGCGCCTCGCCGAGTGCGTAGCGGTCATCGGGGGTGAAGCTCTCGGGGCCGTTGAAGTGCAGCTGGTAGCCGACCTCGTTCAGGACGGGGACGCGCTGCGCGGCCCGCTCGAGGAACGGGGTGATGTGGTCCCAGTCCTCGGGCAGGGTGACGAACTCGGCGTCCTCGGGGATGCCGTGGGTCGCCCACGGCTTCGCGCCGGGCTCGAAGAAGCCCACCATGAGCTTGCCGGTGTCCACCCGGATGTACGCCGTGTCGTCCGGCGAACGCAGGACGGGCAGGTCCGGATCGAGGCCGGGGATCTCCTCGGTGATGAGGTAGAAGTGCTCGGCGGCATGGTTCGGCATGACCACGCCGTTCTGGCCGGCCAGCTCGCGCGCCCACATGCCAGTGCAGTTCACGACGTACTCGCAGGCGATATCGCCTCGATCCGTCGAGACGCCCGTGACGTGGCCATCCCGCTCGTGAATTGCCGTGACCTTGGCGTGCTCCAGGATCCGCGCGCCGCCCATTCGGGCGGCCTTGGCCAGCGCCTGGGTCACGTCGGTGGGGTTCGCGACCCCGTCCCCGGGCAGGAACACGGCCCCGACCACGCCCGACGGATTGAGCAGCGGGAACAGCTCTGCCGCGCGGGTGGCATCGAGGAGCTCGAAGTCCACGCCGCACAGCCGGGCCATCGAGGCGTTGCGGCGGACCTCGGCCCACCGGCCCTCGTTCGTTGCGAGCAGGATCGACCCCGTTCGCCGGAACCCGGTGCCCAGTCCGGTCCGGCGCTCGACGTCGGCGAACAGCTCGACGGCGTACTTGGCCAGCACGCTCATGTTGTAGGTGGCCCGGACCTGCCCGACGAGCCCGGCGGCGTGCCAGGTCGTGCCCGACGTGAGTCGCTTGCGCTCCAGGAGGACGACGTCGCTCCAGCCGCGCTCGGTCAGGTGGTAGGCGACGCTCGTGCCGACGATCCCACCGCCGATGACGACGACCCGCGCCTGGGTCGGGAATGCGTCGCTTGCGCCGGCCCCGCCAGACGATGCGTGAAGGTCCTCGGGCATCACGGTCATGTCCTCCACCCCGGTGTCGATCCTGTGCCATGTCGGTCCCCACGCGTCCGGCGAGATCGACGGCGCGTGGCGGCAGGATCCGGCGTTCGCGGCATCGTAACACCGGATTATTGGATTGTGCGTGCGAGTTTCGGGGGTCCCCGGGGCGAGCTGCGCGGCAGTCGCCGGCCGGGGGCTACGGGCCGGCCGGTGCTCCCGGTTGCAGGTTCGCGTTCATCCCGAGAGCCGCGCGCGCTGTCGCCAGCAGCAGCCGTCGGAGATGCTCCGGCTCCATTCCGGGTGCCCCGAGCGCGGTCGCCACCTCTGCCCCATCGCCGAAGATGACGAACAGGTCGACGATGTCCTCCGTCGGCCAGATGGGATGGAAGATCCCGGCGACGATGCCGTCCTCGATCGCCTCCCGGAAGGGCGGTCGCCACGCGTCGTAGAACCGGTCCAGCTTCGCCCGCAGCTCGTCGTCCCGGGCCATGGCGCAGAACTCCACCCAGATCCGGCTGCGGAAGAGGAGCGGCTCGGCGAGCGAGGCATCCAGCAGCGACACCAGCCGGGTCCAGGGGTCGCCGGCCGTGGACGCCGCCAGCAGCCAGGTCTCGAGCCGTCGCTCGGACGACCAGTCGAACAGCTCGGCGACAAGGCGGTCACGCGTGTCGAAGTAGTGCTGGACCGTGCCGATGGAGACGCCGGCGGCCAGGCTGACGTCCCGCAGGCGGCTCCGTTCGACGCCGTGGGTGACCAGGAGCTGCTCGGCGGCCTGGAGGATCCGCTCGCGCTGCGCCGCGCGGTGTGCCTCGCCGTTCGTCGATCCGCCCCGCGCGTTCGCCACGCCCACCTCCGCCCGATGTGTCGCCGCTCGGCATTCCGTCGCTCGATGTGCCGCGGCACAAGGGGCGCCGCGGGCGACGCCTGGCTCAAGGGCCGGTCGACCGGATCATAACATCGGCTTATTGTGGTGACGGAGACGGCTGGCACCCACAATGCCGGGCGCGGGTGCCGTCGCGCAGCGGGATGCCCGACCGGAGTCCGTGGTCGCCCCGCGACGGGCCGTTCGGCCTTGCGGAACCGTGCGGCGGGCGGGCACCATCCCGGGCGTACCGCCGTTCGCGCCCCGGGGAGGATCGATCCGGATGTCCAAGGAAGCCCAAGCCTCCGTCGCCACCGCAGCGCCGGTCTCTCCCCACGCGCCCGCCGCCGGCTCTGCACCGGTCGTCCTCGCGGCGCGCGACCTGCGCAAGCGCTACGGTGCCATCGAGGCCGTGCGAGGCGTCAGCCTCGAGATCCACGAAGGCGAGACCTACGGCCTCCTGGGCCCCAACGGCGCCGGCAAGACCACGACCATCTCGATGATCTGCGGGCTTCTCGCCCGGGATGGCGGTGAGGTCACCCTCGACGGCACGCCGATCGACGTGGGCGCGGTCGCCGCCAAGGCTGGGATCGGGTTCGTGCCCCAGGACCTGGCCATCTACCCGGACCTCAGCGCCCGCGAGAACCTGCAGTTCTTCGGCCGCCTGTACGGCCTCTCCGGCGCCCGCCTCAAGACGCGCATCGGCGAGGTCCTCGAGATCGTCGGCCTGACGGCCCGGGCAAACGACCGGACGGACAAGTACAGCGGCGGCATGCAGCGCCGGCTCAACATCGGCATCGGGCTGCTCCACCAGCCTCGCCTGCTGCTCCTCGACGAGCCGACGGTGGGCGTGGACCCGCAGAGCCGGAGCGCAATCCTGGAGAGCATCGCCGCCCTCGGCAGGCAGGGCATGGCGATCCTGTACACGACCCACTACATGGAGGAGGCAGAGCGCCTCTGCGACCGGGTGGGGATCATCGACGCCGGCGAGATCCGCGCCGAGGGGACGCAGCGGGAGCTCGTGGCGCTGGTCGGCGAGCAGGACACCGTCCGCCTCACCGTCACCGGGGATGTCGTCAGGGCGGCCGCGGACGTGGCGAAGGTGCCCGGCGTCGTGCGCGCGGACGCGAAGGACAACACGATCGAGATCCTCGTGTCGGACGCCCGGCGGGCGCTGCCGCGGTTGATCGACGCGGCCGAGGTCAGGTCGGACGTCAAGGGCGTGGACGTGGTGGAGCCGGACCTCGAGGCGGTCTTCCTCCACCTCACCGGTCGCGCCCTCCGGGACGCGGCCAAGTAGCCGGGACGTCCGATGCGCATGGCGCTGCTCATCGCGGCCAAGGACCTGCGGCAAAGGCTGCGGGACCGCTCGATCATCCTGTTCGCCGTCCTCGCCCCGTTGGGGCTCGCGCTCATCTTCAGCCTGCTGCTGCGCGGGGCGAGCAGCTTCCACGCGAACTACGTGGTCGTGGACCTTGACGGCGGCTCGCTCGCCACCACCTTCATCGGGCAGGTGCTCGGTGGGCTCGAGGACGCGGGTGTCGCGACGGTCGAGACCCTGGCCACGGAGGCCGACGCACGGCAGGCCGTCGAGGTCTCGAACGCGGAGGGCTGGAAGGCGGACGCCGCGTTCATCATCCCGGTCGGCTTCTCGGACGCGATCGCCTCCGGCCAGCCCACGTCCATCCAGATCCTCGGGGCGAAGGACGCCGGCCTCCAGACCGAGGTCGCCCGCTCCGTCGCCGCCCGGTTCGCGGACGGTGTCACGAGCGTCCAGCTCGCGGTGCTCACGCTCGGCGACCTGCGTGAGGCGCCGCCAGCAGGCGCGGACCTGGCCGCGATCGTGGCCGCCGCCCAGCAGCCGGCGATCGTGCTCGTGGACACCGCCACGGGCCTCCGCCAACTCTCCTGGACCACGTACTTCTCGTCCGCGATGGCAATCCTGTTCCTGTTCTTCGCCGTCCAGTCCGGAATGCTCAGCCTGTTCGAGGAGCGTCGGCAGGGAACGCTGGCGCGCATCCTCGCGGGGCCGATCCGGCCCGGGACGATCCTGGCCGGCAAGGCGCTCGGGAGCTTCGTGACCGGGCTGACGTCGATGCTCGTCCTGATCGTGGCGACTACGCTGATGCTGGGCGCGGACTGGGGTCCCCCGCTGGGCGTGGCGCTGGTCGTGGTCGCGGCGGTGACCAGCGCGATCGGGATCACGACCCTCGTCACGTCGTTCATGCGGACGTTCGACGGGGCGTCGGCGGCGAACGCGGCCGTGGCCATGACGCTGGGCATCCTGGGCGGCACGTTCTCGCCCACCGCCCAGGCGCCGGAGGCGATGCAGACATTGAGCCTGCTGACGCCGCATGCGTGGTTCCTGCGCGGTCTGGCCGAGATGCAGGGCGGCGGCACGATCGCGGACACGCTGCCCGCGGTGGGGGTGCTGCTGGCCGTGGGCCTGGCGACCGGGGCGATCGGCTTCGCCCGGGCACGCCGGCTGGTGGCCGCGCGATGATCGCCGGCGGTCTGGGCAAGGTCCTCCTGATCGGCCGGACGAACCTGCTCCGCCAGGTCCGCGACCGTGGCAACCTGTTCTTCATCCTCATCCTGCCCACGATCATCATCGTGGCCCTGGGCCTCCAGTTCGGCGGGTCGACCTATGCCCGGCTGGGCGTCGTGGCGCCCGGCGGCGACCCCGCGGCCGATGCGCTCATCGTCCGGATCCGCGAGGACTCGCCCGTGTTCACGATCATCCGGTTCCCGGACGAGGCCGCGCTGCGGACCGCGGTGGAGCGCGGGACCGTCGAGGCCGGCATCGTGCTGCC
>DATCGK010000430.1:0-11303 GCA_036508975.1 Candidatus Limnocylindrales bacterium | reverse complement strand
CACAGCCACGTAGACGCCCGATCGCCTCGGGAGTGGCGTATCGGGTCACCCGCCCGGTGGGGAGACCGTCAGGACCGTGCACATTCCCGTGCACACTCCACACTGTCGGAGAGGGGTGCGACCCCGGGCCGTTTCGTGCTCAGACGGACGGTATGCGACACCCTGCGGCACGCTCTCGCGTCATTTCGCGTACTCGACGGCACGCGTCTCGCGGATCACCGTCACCTTGATCTGGCCGGGGTACGTGAGGCTGTCCTCGATCTTCTTGACGATGTCGCGGGCCAGCCGGGTGGCGGACAGGTCGTCGATCTCCTCCGGGCGGACGAGGATCCGGACCTCGCGGCCCGCCTGGACGGCAAAGGAGCGCTCCACGCCGGTGAAGCTCTCCGCGACCGCCTGCAGGTCCTCGAGGCGCTTGACGTAGGTCTGCATCGTCTCGCCACGGGCTCCGGGGCGCGAGGCGGAGATGGCGTCGGCCACCTGGACGATCGGCGCCTCGAGACAGGCGTACTCGACCTCCTGGTGGTGCGCGGCAATCGCGTTCACGACCTTGAACGGCAGGTTGTGCTTCTGGGCGATCGCCGCCCCGATGGCGGCATGGGGGCCCTCGACCTCGTGGTCGACGGCCTTCCCGATGTCGTGCAGCAGGCCGCCGATCTTGGCCGCCTGGACGTCGGCGCCAAGTTCGGCGGCGATGATCGCGGCCAGGTGGCTCGTCTCCACGGAGTGGACCAGGACGCTCTGGCCGTAGGAGGTGCGGTACTTGAGGCGTCCGATGAGCTTCGTCAGCTCGGGCGGCAGGCTCGGCACGCCGGCGTCGTAGCAGGCCTGCTCGCCTGCCTGGCGGATCACGAGGTCGACCTCGGCCCGCGCCTTGGTGACGACCTCCTCGATACGGCCGGGGTGGATCCGGCCGTCGGCGATGAGCTTGGTGAGTGAGAGCCGGGCGATCTCACGGCGGACGGGATCGAACCCGGACACGATCACCGTCTCCGGCGTGTCGTCGATGATCAGGTCCACGCCCGTGGCCTGCTCGAGGGCCCGGATGTTGCGGCCCTCGCGCCCGATGATCCGGCCCTTCATCTCGTCGCTGGGCAGGTGGACCGTCGAGACCGTGTGCTCGGCCGTGTGGTCCGCGGCGACGCGCTGCATCGCGGTGACGATGATCTCGCGGGCCTTGTCCTGGGCCTCGTCCCGCGCCCTCCGCTCGATGGCCCGGGCCAGCTTGACCGCGTCGCGCTCCGCCTCGTCGCGGATCGCATCGAGAAGGATGGCCTTGGCATCCTCGGCCGAGAGGCCCGAGACCTGCTCCAGGGCGGCGACTCGCTCCAGGTTCAGCCTGCCGAGCTCCTCGCGCTGCCGCTCGATCTCGCGCTCGCGATCGTTGATCTTGCGGCTCTTCTCCTCGAGCATGTCCGCCCGCTGGTCGAGCTGCTCGTCGCGGGCGAGCAGGCGCCGCTCGAGGTTGGTCAGCTCGCCACGCTTCGCGCGTGCCTCTTCCTCGGCCTCGCGGGTCTGGCGAAGCTTCTCGTCCTTCGCCTCGAGGATCATGTCCTTCTGCTGCGCACGGGCCTCAGCCACGATGCGGGCGGCCTTGTCCTGGGCGGACTTCACCGTCTGGGACGCCCAGACACCACGCGCAAAGAACCCCGCGACAACGCCGACGACAGCGGCAATCACGGCCGCGCCTGCGACGACAAGTTCCATCTTCAATTCCTCCCCGCCGGCCGGGTGAGTGGGCCGGAGGTGCTGTCAGGAAACAAGGTCGGGCTACGCGGGATCGGCGTTCGCTTGGGCTCGGGAACGGGAAGGCCTCGAAGGGCTCCACCCGCTCTCTGCCGACGACCACGGCTCGCCCGGAAGCGGCCCTTGGGTCCGCGTCCGGTTGATGACACAGCCTACATCCTTCGCCCGGAACCGGCTCGCGGTCGGTCGCGAGCATCGGCGGCTGACGGCACCGGCCCTGATGGTGCCGCACGGCCGGATCGTGGCGCACGGCCGGATCGTCCGCGGTCGGCGGTGCGTCGCAAGGGCAGAGCCCCTGTTCAGGCGTCGGCGGGCCCGGCGTCCGTTCCCTCGAGTTCGTCCGTTCCCTCGGCATCGTCCGTTCCGTCGGTCTCGGCACCGGCGGCCGCCTCGCCATCGAGCACGCGCCGGGATACGGCGGCGCACACGTCCGGCGAGAAGCCGCTGCGGGCGAGCAGCGCGTAGGCACGCTGGCGGCGCCGGCGGGGATCGACCTCCCGCAGGATGGCCGGCAGCTTGCGTCGCAGGAGTCGCTCAGCAGCCGCTTCGTCGGGAGTCGAAGGCTCCGCGGCCTCGTCCACCGGCGCTTCCACGGCCGCGGAGTCCCGCCGGTCCTCGATGACCCGGGCCACCACGGCGCGGTCCACGCCCTTCAGCTCGAGCTCACGCCTGAGCGCGTGCTCGCCACGGGGTCTCGCCCGGTCCCGAGATTCGACCCAGGCGCGCGCGAACGCGTCGTCATCGAGGTAGTGCAGGTCGCTCAGCCGGCCGATGGCCGCCTCGACCAGGTCCGCGCGGTAGCCGAGACGGCGGAGCCTGCGCCGGACCTCGTCCACCGAGCGTGGGCGCGCCTCGAGGAACCGGGCGCCGGCATCCAGCACCTCAACCGGATCCTCGACGGCGCCGCGGAGCTCGCGACGTTCTACCGGCGTGGGCTTGCGTGGCCGAGGCCGTCCAGCAGACGGCCCCCGGTCCTCGGCCATGCCGTGACCCCGCCGCCCCGCTACTCGGCCTCTTCGATGCCCTCGACCGGCAACGCCACGTCCGCCATCTTGGCCCGGATGCGGCGGTCGATCTCGGCGGCGACGTCCGTGCTGCCCTTGAGGAACTCCTTCGAGGCCTCGCGCCCCTGGCCCAGCCGGGTCTCGCCGAAGGTGAACCAGGCGCCGGTCTTGGTGACGACGTCCATCGCCACGCCGACGTCCAGGAGGCCGCCCTCCTTGGAGATGCCCTCGCCGTACATCACGTCGAACTCGGCGACGCGGAACGGCGGCGAGACCTTGTTCTTGACGACCTTGACCCGGACCCGGTTGCCCACCGAGTCCGTGCCGCTCTTGATCGTCTCGACGCGGCGGATGTCCAGCCGGACCGTGGCGTAGAACTTGAGAGCGCGGCCACCGGGCGTCGTCTCGGGGTTGCCGAACATCACGCCGATCTTCTCGCGCAGCTGGTTGGTGAAGACCAGGGCCGTGTTGGAGCGGCTCACGGCACCCGTGAGCTTCCGCAGCGCCTGGCTCATCAGCCGCGCCTGGATGCCGACGAAGCTGTCGCCCATCTCGCCCTCGATCTCCGCGCGCGGCACGAGGGCCGCGACGGAGTCCACGACGACGATGTCCACGCCGCCGGAGCGGATGAGCGTCTCGGTGATCTCGAGCGCCTGCTCGCCGGTATCCGGCTGGGAGACGAGGAGCTCGTCCACGTTCACGCCGCAGGCGCGGGCGTAGGCCGGATCCAGCGCGTGCTCCACGTCGATGAAGGCCGCGATCCCGCCATTGCGCTGTGCCTCCGCGATGACGTGCTGGCAGACCGTGGTCTTGCCCGATGACTCGGGACCGAAGATCTCGCTGATCCGGCCGCGCGGGATGCCACCCACACCGAGCGCGAGGTCCAGCGCGATGGACCCCGTGGGGATGGAATCGACAGCCTGTCGCTCCCTGGAGCCGAGCTTCATGATCGACCCACGACCGAACTGCTTCTCGATCGCGAGGATCGCCGCATCGACCGCGCGTCCGCGCTCGGCCAGCGCCTTCTCCGTCACCTGCGGGACAGCGTCCCTGCCGTTGTTGGCCATCGTGTCCTCGCTCCTGGCGGCTTCAGCCGACCCGACGGAGCGGGACCTTGTCCCAGCCCGGCGGTGTCAGCCCTCGTTGGAATCCGTCTCGCGCCGGGGCTTGCGCGGCTTCTTGATGAGCTCCGCCTGCTGCGGAGACTCGGAAAGCGGCGCCAGCTTTGGCTGGGACGACTTGTCCTTGGGCTTCTTCTTGACTTCTTTCGCGGGGCGGTCTCGTGAACCCATCGCTCGCCTCCACGTACTCCGAGAGTACCGACACGGACTTCACTCGGGCTTCGCGGCCCCTTCACCGCCACTCATCCGGACCGCGCGACGGCGCAGCTCCGGCATCTCGACAGGGAAGGTTCCGGCGCGCAACGCGGCCCGGATCCTAGCCATGAAGTCTAGGGTGAAGGTCAGGTTGTGACAAGTTGCGAGGCGGTAGGCGAGCATCTCCTTCGCCCGGAACAGGTGACTCAGGTAGGCGCGGGAGAAACGGCTGCACAACGGGCACGGACAGCCGTCCTGGACCGGTTCCGGATCGTCCCGGAACCGTTCGTTGCGCAGGTTCAATCGTCCGCCGGGCACCCAGAGCTGGCCGTTGCGGGCGACCCGGGCGGGCAGGACCGAGTCGAACAGGTCCACGCCCCGGTGCACGGCTTCCAGGAGGTCCAGGGGCGATCCGAGGCCCATCAGATAGCGCGGCCGGGGATCCCCCTCGAGGTGCGGGATCGTGGCCTCCAGCGTCTCGTTGCGCTGGTCGGGTGTCTCGTCACCCGCGAGCCCGCCGATGTTGATGCCGTCGAACGGGAGCGCGGCGATGAACTTCGCCGACTCCTCCCGCAGCTCGTGGTCCAGACCCCCCTGGACGATCCCGAACAGGGCCTGGTCCGTGCGCGTGTGCGCCTCGAGCGAGCGCACCGCCCAGCGGTGGGTCCGGTGCATCGCGTCCTCGACGACCGCGCGGGGTTCGCTGGGGAACACCGGCTGGTCCAGGGCGACCGCGATGTCCGGCCCCAGCGCCTGCTGGACCGCGATCGAGTGCTCGGGCGTGAACCGGTGCGTCGACCCGTCCAGGTGGCTCTTGAACGTCGCCCCGCCGTCGTCGATCGACCGGAGCTCGCCCAGCGAGACGACCTGGTACCCACCCGAGTCCGTGAGGATCGGCTTGTCCCAGCCCATGAACCGGTGGAGGCCGCCCAACCGCTCGATCCGCTCGTGTCCGGGTCGCAGGTACAGGTGGTAGGTATTGGCGAGCAGGATGCTGGCCCCGGCGGCCTCGACCTCGTCCGGGTGGAGCGTCTTGACGGTGGCGTTGGTGCCGACCGGCATGAACTGCGGCGTCTCCACGACGCCGTGGGACAGTGTCAGCCGACCGAGGCGCGCACGCGTGGTTCCATCCGCCGGCGGCGGGACGAGCACCTCGAAGCTGGCGGCGCCGGGCATGGCCGTCCGGCGCTCAGCGCGGCGTCATGTCGTCCCACAGGGCCGGCATGTCCGGTTCCGCGCGGCGAGGCACGGGGACATCGAAGCCCAGGGACGCGAGATGAGAGCGGGCCGCCTCGGTGGCGATGCGACCCTGCGGGGTACGGTCAAGGAAGCCGAGCCGCAGGAGGAACGGCTCGTAGACGTCCTCGATGGTGTCCGGCTCCTCCGCGAGGACGGCGGCCAGCGCCTGGACGCCCACCGGGCCGGACTGGAACTTCTGCACGATCGCCGCCAGGAGCTTCCGATCCGTCGTGTCCAGGCCAAGCTCGTCGATATCGAGGATCGTCATCGCCTCCGCGACGGCCTGGACGTGGACGCGCCCGTCCCCGAACACCTCCGCGTGGTCCCGGACGCGACGGAGCAGCCGGTTGACGATGCGGGGCGTCCCCCGCCCGCGCTTCGCGATGAGGCGCGCGGCATCGGGGTCCACCTCCACGCCCAGGATGCCGGCCGACCGCCGCACGATGGCGGTGAGGTCGTCCTCTCCGTAGAAGTCCAGTCGGTAGGTCATCCCGAACCGGTCCCGCAGCGGGCTGCTGATCCGGCCGGCGCGCGTCGTGGCACCAACCATGGTGAACGGCTTGAGGCTCAGGCGGAGGCTCCGCGCACTGGGTCCCTTGCCGATCATCACGTCCAGGGCGAAGTCTTCCATCGCCGGATAGAGGATCTCCTCGACCGCGCGGTTGAGGCGGTGGATCTCGTCGATGAACAGGACGTCCCGCTCGTCCAGCGACGTCAGGATCGCGGCCAGGTCCCCGGCCCGCTCGACCGCCGGCCCGCTCGTGTAGCGGACGTTGACGCCCAGCTCCCGCGCGACGATCGTGGCCAGCGTGGTCTTGCCGAGGCCCGGCGGGCCGTAGAGCAGGACGTGGTCCGCGGCCTCTCCCCTGGCCTTGGCCGCCTGGAGCAGCACCGAGAGGCTGGCCTTGACCTCACGCTGGCCGATGTACTCGTCCAGCGTCCGCGGGCGCAGCGACCCTTCGACCGCGAGGTCTGCGGGGTCGGTGGCGATGGCCGCGAGGAGGCTCATGGGATCGTCCGTCATCGGCGGAAGTCTAGCAGGTTCCGTGCGCTATTGGTACGGATGTTCGATCTGGCCAACGGGTACCTCGAGCCCTGATACCGCGCCCCGGTTCAGTCCCGGAGCAGCGTCCGGAGCGCGGCCTTGACGCGGTCCTCGAGGCCCGCGCCCACGGCAGGGTCGCTGACGGCCAGCCGTGACGCCTCGCGCGCCTCGCCCAGCGAGTAGCCCAGGGCCTGCAGCGCGGCGACGACCTCGCCCTCGGACGCCGTGGAGAAGGCCGCCGAGGAGCCCGCGGCCACGCCTGCTGCGGAGACCTTCTCCTTCAGCTCGAAGATGATCCGCTCGGCGAGCTTCTTGCCGATCCCCGGGATCGACACCAGCACGGCCTGGTCCTGCTGGAGGATCGCGAGCTGGAGGTCCGCGGTGGGCCGGGAGCCGACGATCGCCATCGCCACCTTCGGCCCGACGCCGGTCACGGTCAGGAGCAGGTTGAAGAACCCGAGCTCCTCGGCGTTGCGGAAGCCGAACAGCGACTGCTGGTCCTCGCGGACGAGGTGGTAGGTGTGGAGCTTGAGCCGCCCGCCGGGAACGGCGGTGGACAGGACCGCCGGCGCCGCAAACACCCGGTAGCCGATCCCCCCGACCTCGATCACGAGCGAATCGGCGGCAATGGCGCCGACCACGCCCTCGACGGAAGCGATCACGGCTGAGCCGCTCCCCTACCCGCGCCGCGTGCCTGTGGGCCGCGCCGTCCCCCGCGCGCTGCCGGAGCCGGTCCTGTTGCCGCTCCTGTTCTCGAGGGCCAGCGCCTCCCGGACCGCGCGTTCGTATGGGGTGTCGCCACGCGTGATCGGGTTGATGGCCGAGCGGTCCATCACGGGCGCCGTGCCGGCGCCGGTACCCGCATTCCGGCGGTCCGGGATCCGCTCGGCGTTCGCGATGCAGATGGCCGTGGCGAGCGCGTCCGCCGTGTCGTCCGGGGTGGGGACCTCGGCCAGCTGGAGGATGACGGCGACCATCCGGCCGACCTGCTCCTTGTCGGCAGCGCCGTAGCCGGTGACGCCCATCTTGACCTCGCTGGGCGTGGCTTCCCGGACCGGGACGTTCGCCTGCGCGGCGGCGAGGAGGACGACGCCCCGAGCCTGGCCCACCGCGAACGCCGTCTGCGCGTTCTTGGAGAAGAACAGGCGCTCCACGGCCACGAGGTCCGGACGGTGGGTCTCGATCAGCTCCACGACCTGGGCGTGGATGTGGTGCAGCCGCTCGGGCAGGGGCACGTCGGCGCTGGTGGTCACGCACCCGTAGTCCACGGCGCGCAGGACACCGCCGGTCCGTTCCACGATCCCGTAGCCGAGGGCCGCGGTCCCGGGGTCGATCCCCAGGACGATCATCCGGCCAGCTCGGCCAGGAGCTCCTCGGGAATGTCCACGTTCGCGGTCACGCGCTGGACGTCCTCCAGGTCCTCGAGCAGCTCGACGAGCCGCATCGCCTTGCGCACGTGGTCCGCGTCCAGGCTGACCGTCTGCTTGGCCAGCATCGCGTTCTCGGCCGACTCCACGTTGACACCCGCAACGTCGAGCGCCTTGCGCACGGCCTCCAGGTCACCCGGCTCGGTGTAGATCTCGATCGGATCCGCCTCGGTGTCGACGTCGGCGGCACCCGCGTCGATCGCGGCCAGCGCGATCTCGTCCGCGTCCACGTCGTCGCGGGCCACCGTGATCAGGCCGCGTGCCTCGAACTGCCACGCGACCGCGCCGCTGCCGACGAGCTGGCCGCCGGTCTTGGCGAAGATGGACCGGACCTCGGCCGCCGTGCGGTTCCGGTTGTCCGTGGCCGCCTCGACCAGCACGGCGACACCCCCGGGGCCATAGCCCTCGTAGACGATCTCCTCGTACTGCACGTCGTCGCCGCCGCCGGTCGCCTTCTCGATCGAGCGCTTAATGTTGTCGGCGGGCATGTTGATGGCCCGCGCCTTCTCGATGGCGAGTCGCAGGCGGTAGTTGGCGTCCGGGTCACCGCCACCGGCGCGCGCAGCGACCGCGATCTCGCGCGCGACCTTGGTGAACATGGCGCTGCGCTTCGAGTCGTTGACGCCCTTCTGGCGCTTGATCGTGGACCACTTGGAATGTCCTGACATCGGGCGGGAGTATACCGACTATCATCGGGCCAACGGGTGCGTCCTTCGGCACCCGGGACACCCACCGTCCCGCTGGGGGTCCCGCATCGCCGACCGTCCACCCTGCGCCACCGTCCCGCTCGCCGCCGGGAACCCGGCCGGGCGGCCGCCTACCGCTTGAGGAACCGCGCGCGATGACGTTGAAGAGCCACGACCTCGCCCACATCCGCAGCGTCGTGCTGGCCGGCCATGCCGGCGGCGGGAAGACGACACTGGCGGAGCAGGTGCTGTTTCGCGCCGGGGCGATCCCGCGGTTGGGCCGGGTTGACGACGGCACCGCACACCTCGACTACGAGCCGGAGGAGCAGAAGCAGCACCGCTCGCTGAGCCTCGCGGTCGGCACGTTCGAGCACGGCGAGCACGAGATCACGGTCGTCGACACGCCCGGCTACCCGGACTTCGTGGCCGAGATGATCCAGGGCTTCCATGCCGCGGATGCGGCGCTCTACGTCGTGGACGCCTCCGGCGGGGTCGAGTCCGGACTCGAGGGGTCGGTCAAGGTCGGGCGGGACACCAACACGGCAGCCTGCTTCGTGCTCAACAAGTGCGACCGCGAGAACGCCGATCCGATCCGCGCGCTCGATGAGCTGCGCCGCGTGTTCGGCAACAAGGTGGCGCCCCTCCATCTCGCCATCGGCGCGGCGGACACGTTCAGCGGCTACGTGGACCTCGTCCATCGCAAGGCGTGGCGCTTCGAGGGCGGCAAGGAGGTCGAGATCCCCGTCCCGGCCGAGATGGCCGCCGAGGTGGTCCTCCGCCGTGACCAGCTGCTCGAGGCCGCGGCCGAGGCCGACGACGCGGTGTTCGAGAAGTACCTGGGCGAGGAGGAGATCTCCGACGCCGAGCTGGACGCGTGTCTCCACAAGGGCGTCCGCGAGTCCATCCTTGCCCCCGTCCTCGTCGCCTCGGCCCTCAAGGGCATCGGCCTCACCGCGCTGCTCGATGCCATCGTCCGGTACCTCCCGTCACCCGAGGAGGAGGGCCCCTACGCTGCCCAGGACAAGTCTGGCAAGGACGTCGCGATCGAGGCTGCGGCCGATGGCCCGCTGCTCGTCCGCGTGTTCAAGACCGCCGCGGATCCGTTCGTGGGGCGGCTCACCTACCTCCGGGTGCTGTCCGGGACCCTGCGCAGCCAGGGCGGCGTGTTCAATGCCACGAAGGGCGAGGACGAGCGCATCGGCCAGCTGCTCTACCTGCACGGCAAGGAGCAGGAACCGGCACCCGCGCTGCGCGCCGGCGAGATCGGCGCCGTGGCCAAGCTGGGCGTGACGGAGACCGGCGACACGCTCGGTGCGCGGGACCGCGCCCTCCACCTGCCGGAGATCGTCTTCCCCAACCCGATGCTCCAGGTGGCCATCGAGCCGCTGTCCAAGGGCGACCTGGACAAGATGGGCCCGGCGCTCACGCGCATGCTGGAGGAGGAGCCGACCGCCCGCGTCGAGCGCAGCGAGACCGGCGAGCAGATCCTGCGGGCGATCGGCGAGGCGCACGTCACGGTCATCTGTGAGCGCCTCAAGCGCAAGTTCGGCGCCGCGATCATCACCCGCGTGCCCACGGTCCCCTACCGCGAGACTATCCGGGGTACGACCAAGGCGCACGGCCGTTACAAGAAGCAGACCGGCGGGCACGGGATGTTCGGCGACGTCTGGATCGAGCTGGCGCCGAACCCGGCCGCGGGCGTCGAGTTCGCCGAGAAGGTGGTCGGCGGCACGGTCCCGAAGGGGTTCTTCGCGGGCATCGAGAAGGGCGTCCGAGAGACGGCCGCGGACGGCGTGCTGGCCGGCTTCCCGCTCGTCGACTTCAAGGCGACGCTCTACGACGGCTCGTTCCACCCGGTGGACTCCAACGAGCTCTCATTCAAGATCGCGGCCTCGATGGCCGTCAAGGAAGGCGTCATGCAGGCGAAGCCGGTCCTCCTCGAGCCGATCATGACGGTCCACGTGAACATCCCCGAGCAGTACATGGGCGAGGTCAACCGCGATCTCAACGGCCGCCGCGGCCGGGTCCTGGGGATGGACACCTCGGACGGGATGCAGGTGATCTCCGCGCACGTGCCGCAGTCCGAGCTGTTCTCGTACGCGACGGAGCTCCGCTCGCTCACGGGAGGGCGCGGCACGTTCAGCTCCGAGCTGGACCACTACGAGGACGTTCCCTCACAGCTCGCCGAGAAGATCATCGAGACCCACCGGAAGAAGGACCACCCGGAAGGCCACTGACCCCGACGACGGGTGGGCCCCGCCCCGTGCGCCCGGCCCGGCGCGTCAGGCGCGGGGCGGGTTGGTGCCGAGCGCCCGCAGCAGTTCCGCGAGGTCCACGCGTCCCTCGTAGATGGCGCGGCCGAGGATCGCTCCGCCGCAGCCCGCGGCCTGGGCAGCCAGGACATCCTCCAGCGACGAGACGCCTCCTGACGCGATGATCCTGCCCCTGTCGAGCGCAACGAGCGACCGCAGCAGGGCGAGGTCCGGGCCGCCGAGCAGGCCGTCACGATCGATGGCCGTGACCTCGAACGTGGTCACGCCGGCCGCGGCAAGCATGGTGACAGCCTCTGCGGCGGCGATCCCCGCCGAGCCCTGGCGCCAGCCTTCGCCCAGCGCCATCCCGTCCCGCACGTCGATGGACGCGACGATGCGTGAGGCCCCGTGCCGGGCGACGATCGAGGCGGCGAAGTACGGATCTCGGAGGGCGGCGGTCCCGACCGCGACCCGTGCGCATCCCGTCCCGAGCGCCCCGGCGACAGCTTCCGGGGTGCGCAGGCCTCCGCCGACCTCCACCCGGGCGTACCCGTGGACCTCCGCGACGATGGACGAGACCAGCCCGAG
>DATCGK010000429.1:0-3519 GCA_036508975.1 Candidatus Limnocylindrales bacterium | reverse complement strand
TCTTCAGCGCCCTCCAGCGGCTGGTCACGCTCATCAAGACAGAGGTGGTCTCCGAGTCGGAGGTGCACTGAATCCGCTCGCGCCGTCTGCGGGCGGTCACTGCCATTCGGTCCCGTCTCGGCGCGTCGCGTTGACCACTATCTGCGTTCCGCATATAGTGTGACCTACATCTACATGCGCTAATCACAGATAGGAATCCCCATGGGCCATGGATTCGGAGAGGCGAACGCGTGCGGCGCCGGCGCCATGAACGGGCCGGGCCGACCTTGCTGCCGCAGGAACGGCGGCGGAGATCGTGGCGCCCTCGTCGAACCAGCCGCGCTCGCCGCTCTGCTCAACGGCGGCGCACATGGCTACGACGTGCGCCGGGCGATCAGCGAGTTCACCGATGGCGACCTCGAGGTCGACCCCGGAGGGCTCTATCGGGTGCTGAGGCGGTTGGAGGACGAGGGCTTCGTCGCTTCGGCCTGGACCGAGGGCGATTCCGGTCCGCAGCGCAGGGACTACGAGCTCACAGCGGAAGGCCGCGAGTTGGCGCAGGACTGGGTCGCTCATCTCCGGGAGCGGCAGCGCGTCACCGGCCTGCTGGTCGACGTCCTCGCATCGGCCCTCGAGCGCGGCAAGTCACGGCCACAAGAGGAGAAGCCCGTGTCGGCTTCCGAGGGAACCGATCCTGAGGTCGCACGATGAGAGTCGCCGTGTCCTCTCTCGGGCCCTCGCTCGAAGACCGCGTCGATGAGCGGTTCGGCCGCGCGTCGTTCCTGCTCATCGTCGACGATGACGCCTCCACGCCTGAAGTGGTCGACAACAGCGCGAATCGCGACGCGCTTCAGGGAGCCGGCCTCGGAGCGGCTGAGATAGCGAGCGAACGCGGGGTTGCGGCGGTGATCACGGGCCACCTCGGTCCCAAGGCGTTCAGCGCGCTGCAGCTCGCCGGTATCGACGGCTATGACGGCACGGGCAAGACGGTGCGGGACGCGGTCGAGGGACTCAAGGCGGGGAAGCTCGCTCGCCTCGCCGAGGGTGACGCCTACGCAGGCATGTCCTAGTCAGGAAGAAACGATCATGGGAGGCACTGATGTCTGAACGGATGCTGCTAGCGATCCCGTCTCTGGGCGAAGGCGGTCTTGAGGCCGAGCGGTCGGGCCATTTCGGCCACTGTGACTGCTTCACGCTGGTCGACGTCGTCGACGGCGAGATCGCGGACGTGCGCGTCGTCGCGAACCCGCCGCACGAAGAGGGCGGATGCCTGCGCCCGGTGAATCTGCTCGCCTCGCACGGGGTGAACGCGCTGATCGCCGGCGGCATGGGCGCACGGCCCCTCGCGGGGTTCAACGAGGCCGGCATCTCGGTGTACTTCGAGAACCAGACGCCCGGTATCGGCGATGCGGTACGACTCGTACTCAGCGGAGCCGTCGAGACCATGGATGCCAGGCACGTCTGCGGCGGTCACTAGGCGTGGTCGCGAAACCACGAAGGGACGATCGATCGCCCTTCGTGCTCGCGGTCGCCTCAGGTAAGGGTGGAACCGGCAAGACCCTTGTTGCCACGAACATAAGCGCCCTCCTGTCCGCTCAGGGCCTTCGGGTCGTTCTTGCTGACTGCGACGTGGAAGCGCCCAACGACCATCTGTTCCTGCGGCGGGCCGAGGAGTCGTCCACCCCGGTGGAGGTGCTGATCGCCGACGTGGACCATGCGCTGTGTACGGCCTGCGGTCGTTGTCGCGATTCGTGCGCGTACGGAGCCATACGTATGCTCGGAGGCTTCGCGATCGCGTTCGACGAACTGTGCCACGGCTGCGGGTCGTGCTCCGACGTATGCCCGTCCGGGGCGATCGCGGAGGTGCCGCGCCGCGTGGGCGAGGTCGTCGTTGGCCCGGTGGGCCGGGACGGCGGGGTGGTGCTGGTGACGGGCCGGCTCGACGTCGGACAGGTGAAGTCACCGGCGGTGATCCGGGCCGCTCGGGCCGCGGCCGCGGCCGTGGACGCGGACCTGGTCGTGCTCGACGCTCCGCCCGGCGTCGCGTGTTCCGCGGTAGCGGCGATACGCGGAGCCGACGCCCTTCTGCTGGTGGCGGAGCCGACCCCGTTCGGGTTGCACGACCTGGAGCTGAGCCTCACGCTCGGGAACGAACTCGGCCTGCCCATGGGCGTCGTCGTCAACCGCGATGCCGCAGGCGGCGCCGACATCGAGGGCCTGTGCGAGGCCCGGGACGTGCCGATACTCGCGCGCCTGCCGTTCGACCGTCGCGTGGCCGAGACCTACGCCCGGGGGGAGCTCATCGCCCACGCGGTCCCTGAAGTGGCGAGCGTGCTTGCGGCGCTTCCCGACGCGATGCGCGCGATCGCGTCACAGAGGGCGCCCCGATGAAGAGCGTCGTGGTGGCCTCGGGCAAGGGCGGCACCGGCAAGACGACCTTGTCAGCCGTGTTCGCGCAGCTCGCATCGCAGCAGATGGCGGTCGTGGTCGCCGACGGGGATGTCGAGACGTCGAACCTGCCGTTGGCGCTGGGGGTGACCAGATGTCTCGTGCACCGCCTTCCCCGGCGGCGCTCGGGCGGTCATCGATGCCCAGGCCTGCACCGCATGCGGGTTCTGCGCGCAGGCGTGCCGATTCGCAGCGATCGCCGAAGGCGCTTCGGGGGCCTACGCGGTCGATCGCTACGCCTGTGAGGGCTGCGGACGCTGCGTCGCCGTGTGCCCGACGGCAGCCGTGGCGATGGTGCCGTCCAGCGCGGGGGAGGCCTGCCTTGGCACGAGCGCCGTCGGCCCGCTCGCTTTCGGCCAGCTCGGGCCCGGGGAGGACCTTTCCGGCCGCCTGGTCACCGAGGTCCGCCGTCTCGCTTCCCAGGCGGCCGAGCGGCATCAGGCTGACGTGCTCGTCATAGACGGCCCTCCGGGGATCGGGTGCCCGCTCATCGCGGCGATCGCGAGCACGGACCTCGTCGCGGTCGCCGAGCCCACCGTCTCGGGAGCGCACGACTTGGGCCGACTCGCCGACGTGGCCGCGCGGCTGGGACTTCCCGGGTGCGTCGTGCTGAACAAGGCGGACCTGTCGGCCGACGGAGCGTCGAGGATACGCGAGCTGTGCGCCTCGAGAGATCTGCCGTTGATCGCAGAGGTTCCTTTCGCCACCGCTCTGGCCGACCTGAGCCGGGTGTTCGCCGGGGAGACGAGTGTGTCTGTGGCTGCGCGCTCGCCGGGGTTGCGGGAGGCCGCTTCGGCTTGGAGAGCGGTGCAGCGCGAACTCGGCCTCGTGGAATAAGGTCCGAGCTCCGTCAGGGCATGCCCGTCCCCTCGGAGGAGATCGGCGCCCGCGGCGCATCGTCGGGTCGTGCGCGGGCAGTGCGGCTAGCAGGCGCCGTCCGGGTCCTCCACGGCGCACACCGCTGCCGGTTCGTCCGTGGAGCCGGGGAACAGCCTCTCGCGCATGAACAGCGACAGGTTCACGAGCCCGATGAGCACCGGCACCTCGATCAGCGGTCCGATGACCGCGGCGAACGCTGCTCCGCTGTTGATC
>DATCGK010000428.1:0-3078 GCA_036508975.1 Candidatus Limnocylindrales bacterium | reverse complement strand
GCGGCCGAGGCCGCGGCATTCGAGCCGCTGATCGCGGAGTGGCGGACCCGCAGCGACGCCGCGCGAGTCGTCCTGCTCAAGGAGCTTGACTCGGAGCGCCACCGCCGGTGGGTGAACGGGTACGTTGCATTCCTCCAGACCGAGGGCCTCGGGGCGCTTCCCGTGGGTCCCGTGCAGCCGCACCGCGTGCGCGACACCATGCCCTCCCGGATCTGGGCGGCGTACGAGGTCCTGCGCGCCTACGAGCCGGTCATGCGCTGGGCCGACGTGACCACGCTCCACGACCTGCGGATTGCCGCCAAGTGGCTGCGCTACACGCTGGAGTTCGTCCGCGAGGCGCTCGGGCGCGAGGCGGGTCCGGTCATCGAGAAGGTGGTTGCCCTCCAGGACCACCTGGGCTACCTGCACGACGCGGATGTCGCGGCAGGTCTCGCCCGGGCGTTCCTGGTGGAGCACGCCGGCGACCTGTCCGAGCGCGAGAGCGCGGCGATCGGCCGGTACCTGGTGGACCGGGAGCGCGAGCTCGCCCGCCTGCGGCGGACCGTCGGTCCGGCGTGGCGCGGCGTCTCCAGCCTCGCCTTCCGGCGCTCGATGGGGCGGCTGGTCGCGGGGCTCTAGCCGCCCGGTCCTACGGCACGGGACCTCAGCCGTCGTCGCGCGCCACGTCCTCCCACCCGTGCACGAGCACGGGCAGCCGATCGCGCCACCCCGGCCCCGCCTTTGCCGCGGCCAGCACGGCGCCCTCGCGCATCCCCCCCTCCGATACGTGCAGGCGATCGAGGCCGTAGTGCTCGAGGATCGTGTCCACGATGATCGCGCCGGCCGGAAGGATCCGCGCCCGTTCGGGCCGGATGAGGTGGCGGGTGGCGGCGTCCGCGCTCCCTTCGACGGCCAGCATCGCGAGCGCGACGGTGATCCGGCGCCGCGTGAGCATGCGGTCAAGGGCCGTCCCCGGCAGCAGCAGTCGGAGCAGGTTGGAGGCCGTGCCGCCCACGGCGACGACGTCGGTGGGAGCCGCCTCCGGGGCGTCGGCGACCAGGCGGTGGGCCTCCGCGCGCATGGCCCCGGTCTCGGCGAGGGTCGGCGGGTCGGCGCGAACCAGGTCCCGCGTCAACGCCGCGGCGCCCAGCCGGAGACCGGCCACACGTACGGGCCCCGACTCGCCTCCGAACACGAACTCCGTGCTGCCACCCCCGATGTCGAGGACCAGCAACTCCGAATGGAGGGCGCGGCCCATCGTCACGCCGAGCAGGGTGAGCATCCCTTCCTCGTCGTGATCGAGGACGTGGAGGGCGACGCCGGTCCGGGCCTCCACGGCCTGGACGATCGCGGGTCCGTCCTCCGCCCGTCGCAGCGGCTCCGTTCCGATGAGCGTCACGTCCGCGGCGCCTAGGTGACGCGCCGTCTCGACGTAGGCCGCCAGCACCTCCACGAGACTCTCACGCGCGGCCGCTCCCAGGTACCCGTCCGTCGCCACCCGGTCGCCCAGGCCCAGGAACACCGACTCGTCGACGAGGGGCTCGACGAGGTGGTCGCCGACGGCGGCCACGAGGAGGTGGACGCTGGTGGAGCCGATGTCGATCGCCGCGCCGGCCACGGTGCCGGGGGGCACGACGATGACGGTCGCCCCGGGACCTGGCTCGGCGTCGAGGACGGGTGCCGGCTCGGGGGCGGCCTCGAGGGAGCGAGCCGTCTGGTCCTCGATCGGCCAGGGGATGAGGTCCTCGGGCTCGGGCTCTTGCTCGGGTTCGGCGGTGGCTGCTTCGGGCTCCGGTTCCGGTTCGGCGGCGACGGGCTCGGCGGTGGCTGCTTCGGGCTCCAGTTCCGGTTCGGCGGCAGCTGCTTCGGGCTCCAGGTCCGGCTCGGGCTCCGGCACCGGCTCGGGGGCCGCGACCTCGGGCTCGGGCTGGGCGGGCTCGCCCATCCCTGCCCCGTTGATCTCACCGACTCCGATGAGCACGACCGCGTCGACAACCTCGAGCCCCGGCGCGGCATCGTGCTCCGGCTCGCCGGCGTCCGGCGTCTCGGCTTCGACGAAGGCCGCGACAGCATCGATCTCCGCCCCCGAGCGGCGCGTCACCCGCTGCACGATCCGCGACGCTGCGGGCTCCGTAGCCTGGCGCATGAGCCCCGCGACCTCCTGGAGCACGCCGCCTGCGGCGATCGCCGCACTGCCCGCGCGACCGGCAAGCTCACGAGCACGCTTCTGGCTGCCCGCGCCCCGCTTCCCGGCTCCGGCGCCCCCGGGCGGCACCAGGTCCGCCGGCGCGCCGGCCACGCTGTCCGCACCCGGCTCAGCTTCCACGTCCCCGGCGATCAGCGCATCTGCGCGCCCGATCCGGGCGGCATCCTTCGCAGCCTTGCGGTCGACCGTCGCGATCCGCTTGATCGCCTTCTCGAGCGCCTTGCGCTCGGACTTCTCCGTGGCCTTGGCCGCCCTGCGCTCGGACTTCTCCGTGGCCTTGGCCGCCTTGCGCTCGGACTTCTCCGTGGCCTTGGCCGCCTTGCGCTCGGACTTCTCCGTGGCCTTGGCCGCCTTGCGCTCGGACTTCTCCGTGGCCTTCCGGACTTTCGCCGCCTTCCGCTCCGCCTTCGCGGCGGCCTTCCGTGCCTTGCGCTCGGACTTCGCGGTGGCCTTGCGGGCCTTGAGCTCGGACTTCTCACCGCGGCGGGCAACCTTGCGGCCAGCCTGCGTCGCTGCGGGGCCCCCCGCGCGAGCCTCGTCGGCGGCCGGCTCATGCACGACGTCGGTCATCTCCCCGGCGTCCGCCCCTTCCTCACCGACGTTGCCCATCGTCCGCTCCTCGCTTTCCCCGCTCCCGGCCGATCTGCCCGGACCCCGGCCGTAGCCGCCAGTCTGCCGCAGATGCGCCGTGCGCGCGGCCCCGGCGGGAGGTCTGCGAGATGACCTGTCGCGTTCACGGATCGTTAACGTGGGTCGAACGCGTCGGAAATCACCGGGCGGCAGCCTTGACCCATGGTAGCCGTCCCGCACCCGATCCCCGAAGCGGGCTCTCAGCCGCACGAGAGGCGTCCCCGCATCGCGTGGCTCGTGCTCGCGGCTGACGGTCCAGCCAC
>DATCGK010000427.1:0-7549 GCA_036508975.1 Candidatus Limnocylindrales bacterium | reverse complement strand
CGTCCGGGCCGGCCGGGACGGCGAGGGTGGCGGCGAGGGTGGCGGCGAGGGTGGTGGCGGCGCCGGCGGCCTGGGCGGGGACGAGGCCGGGCGCGTGGACACCAAGGCGGGGCCGCTCGGCGCGGCGCCCGCCGGCGACCGATCCAGCGGGCCGGCGCAGGCGGATCCGCCACTCTCCCTCGCGGACCTCCAGCTCGCCGAGGCCGCTGGCGTTCAGCTTCGAGACGAGCGCCAGGACGAGCGTCTCCGACAGGCGCGCGAGGCCGGCGTGATCGGCCTGGCGCTGCGCGGCGCTTCGGTCGCCGGGGCGGTGCGGTTCGGGCATCGGTCAGACGTCCTCGCGGGCGGGTGGTTCGTCGCGACGCCCCACCTGGAGCGGCGCCGGCATGGCGCGCTGGCCGGCCTCGATGAGGCCTCGCAAGCGGTCGGCGAGGCCGCCCCGGGGCGGCACGGTCGGCGTCGGGGCCGGTCCGGTCAGCTCGGTGTACGCGCCGAGCGAACGGTACCGGCGATAGCGTTGTTCGACCAGCAGATCAACCGGGATGGCCGCCAGGCGGTCCAGCTCCCGCAGGATCGCCACCTTGATCCGGCGGCCGGTCTCCTCGTGATCCGTGTGGGCGCCGTCTGCCGGCTCCTCGATGACCTGGTCCACGACGCCCAGCGCCTGCTGGTCCGCGGCCGTCATCTTCATGGCGAGGGCCGCCGTCGGCGCCTCGTCCCTCGTCCGCCACAGGATGCTCGCGCAGCCTTCGGGAGAGATGACCGAGTAGACGGCGTTCTCCAGGGCCAGCACGACATCGCCCACGGCGATCGCGAGCGCGCCCCCCGAGCCACCCTCGCCGGTGATCACGGTCACGATCGGCGTACGGAGGCGGGTCATCAGGCCCACGGACCGGGCGATCGCCTCCGCGATGCCGCGCTCCTCGGATTCGGGACCGGGATGGGCTCCGGGGACGTCGACGAACGTCACCACGGGAAGCCCGCTCCGTTCCGCGAGCTCCATGATCCGCATCGCCTTCCGGTACCCCTCGGGGTGGGGCATGCCGAAGCTGCGGCGGACGTTCTCCTCGGTATCGGCGCCCTTCTGCTGGCCGATCACCGCCACCCGGTGGCCGTCGATCCGCGCGAAGCCGGCCACGATGGCCTCGTCGTCACCGAACAGGCGGTCCCCGTGGAGCTCCACGAACTCGTCCGCGATGACAGCCAGGAGCTCGAGGATCCGCGGACGCCGCAGGTTGCGGGCCAGCTGGACCCGGTTCCAGACCGCGGCCTTCGCCTCCTCGGGGGTCTGCGACGCGGGAGCCTCGTCGTGGGCGTCGCGCGCGTCGCCGCCGTCCTTGCCCTCCCTGGCGTCACGGCCGTCGCGGGCGTCCTTGCCGTCGCGGCCGCGACCGAGGATGCGGTCAACCACGGCTGGCCTCCTGCCATGAGGGCACCAGGTACCGGAGGACCTGGGCCAGCTCCCGGCGCAGGTCCGGCCGCGGCACGATACGGTCCACGAACCCGTGCCGGAACAGGAACTCCGCACGCTGGAACCCCGGCGGCAACTCCTGGCCGATGGTGTCGGCACCGACACGTGCCCCCGCGAACCCGATCAGCGCGTTGGGCTCCGCGAGGTTGATGTCCCCCATCGCCGCGTAGGAGGCGAACACGCCACCGGTGGTGGGGTCGGACATGATGGAGACGTAGGGCACGTGCGCGGCGCGGAGCCGCTCAAGGGCAGCCATCGTCTTGGCGAGCTGCATCAGGGCGAGCGTGCCCTCCTGCATCCGTGCCCCGCCCGAGGCGGACACGATGACCAGCGGCACGTGCGCCGCCAGGGCACCCTCCGCGGCCCGGGCCACCTTCTCGCCGACGACGGCGCCCATCGAGCCACCCATGAACCCGAAGTCCATGACCAGGATCGCGATGGGCTGTCCGTCGATCCGGCCGAAACCCCACACGGCCGCGTCCCGGAGGCCGGTGGCGAGCCCTGCGGCAACCAGCCGGTCCGGGTACGCCTTCTGATCCACGAACCCCAGGACGTCCACGGAGACGAGCCCGCTGTCGCGCTCCTCGAAGGAGCCCTCGTCCAGGAGCTGGCCCAGGCGAACGGGCGCCGGCAGCCGGAAGTGGTGCCCGCAGGACGGGCAGACGTTCATCGACCGCTCGAGCTGCTTGTTGAACAGCTGCTCCTCGCAGGACGGACAGCGCGTCCACATCTTCTCGGGGAACGACTCGCGCCGGGATCGGAACGAGGGGAACTTCATCGGCATCAGGCCGGTCCTCCCAGGCCGCCGGTGGGCAGCACGGCGGTGGCCCGGCGGATGCGGGCGGCGCGGGTGATCGTACTGCCCGCGGGGCGAGCGGCGCGCCAGGCGACCCAGGCGACGCCTGCGAGCGAGATGGCCGCGGACATGATCGCCCCGCCCACGATCAGCGGACGTCGTGTCCCGGCGAGGCGCCCCACGTGCGCGGCGGCGTCATCGTCGGCGGGGTCGAGCTCGCCGCGCAGGATGGCGTCCAGGAGCGGGTCCGCGTCGGCGGCGGCGAACGATGCCCTGGATGCGGCGACCGAAGGGAAGGCCAGCAGCGTCCCACCGGGGTCTCCGGCTCGAGCCGGAGTCCCAGGCTGGGCTGGCAGGCGGGCCTGGGCGGCGGCCAGGCCGGCGAGACGGGAGGCGAGGCGCTCCTCGAACCGGAACGAGGGGTGCACGCGGACCAGCGAGCGGACGACGACGCGGGCGGCATCGCGTACGCCTGGATCCAGGTCCGCGTCGGTGGGCACCCCGTCCGCGTGGCACTCGGCGGCGGCGAGCAGCGCGTCCAGGTAGCTGTCCGTACGAAGCGCCTCCGCGTCGTCCCGGTCCCGGTCCCGGTCCCAGACCCGGAGGATCGGGGCGCTCACGCGCCGCCCCCGTCCCGGCGACCGCGTCCTGCGTCCCCGTCCCCGTGGTCGCGCCTCGCGTCCCCGCGGTCGCGCCGGACGTCCCCGCGGTCGCGCCCGAGCTCCCGGGCCACGCTGCCCAGCGCCCGGTGGATGAGCACCCGCACGGCGCCCTCGGATCGGCCGAGGATCCCGGCGATCTCCGCCGTGGTCATCTCGTCAACGAAGCGCAGCACCAGGGCCCGGCGACGGTCGTCGGGGAGGTTCCGCAGGGCGCGCAGGGCCTCGGTGGCCTCATCCCGTGTCACCGCATCAGCCTCGAGGTCCGTGCCGTCCCCGATGGCCAGGCCTGCGCCCAGCGCGAGATCCAGGGACGCGGCCGGGTGCCGACGGCGGGTCCGGCGCTCGTTGGCGACCACGTTGCGCGCGATGCGGAACAGCCAGACCCGGAACGTGGACGCCTCGGGGCCGTCCTCGGGACGCGCCTGCTCGTGGAAGCGCGGCAACGCAGCGAGGGCGCGCAGGAACGTCCGTTCCGTCGCGTCCTCCGCGGCGTGGTGGTCGGCGAGCTCATAGAGCGCGTAGGCATGCACCTGGGCGAGGTACTTCCGGTACAGGGCGTCGAACTGGGCAGGGCTCCGACGAGCCGCCTCGACGAGGGAGCGGTCGCGGTCGAGGACGACGACCGATCCGGTCGCCGCCTGCTCGCGTCTACCAAACACCGGGCGCGCCACCGCGTTACACCGCGCCCGGGACGAGGCGCACGCGGACGACCTCGCCCGCGTGGACGACGCGCTCGCCGGACGGGGCCGCGGCATCCTCCACGACCAGCCCGCCGGTCGCGGCGTCGATCCCCAGCGCCCGGACGGGGACGCCTGCCCGGACCGGGTCGTCCGCCCGGACCGGGTCATCCGCACGAACCGGGTCACCCGCACGGACGGGGTCGTCCGCGGCCGCAGAGGCTTCTCCCGTGCCCTCGAGCGTCACCAGGCGTCCGGTCACGCTCTGGCGGGTGGCCCACGCGTCCAGGTCGAAGTACCCGGCCCGGAGCGCCTCGATCCGCCCGTCCACCCGGTCCAGGAACCCGTCGAGCAGCGCATCGCGGTCGATCGGGCGGCCGCCTGAGGCCTCGCGCAGGCTGGTCATCGTGCTCGCCAGCTCCGGCGGGAAGTCGTCGGCCGCCCAGTCGGCGTTGATCCCGATTCCCACCACGACCCGCGGATCGTCCGTGCCCAGGCCGTCGCTCTCGCCCAGGACGCCAGCCAGCTTGCGCAGCTCGAGCAGCGCGGCCAGCCGGGCGACGGCGTCCGCGGCATCGACGACGCCGGTCAGCAGCGCGTTCGGCCCCGTCGTCTCGATCACGAGGTCGTTGGGCCACTTGCAGCGGATGGACCCGACCGGCAGGCCCGCGGCGTCCTCGGCAGCATCCGCCATCGCCAGGGCAATGGAGGCCCCCAGCCGCCAGGCACGCTCGACCGGCAGCCATGTCGGCCGGAAGCCGAGCGAGACCAGCAGGGCGGCCCCCGGTGGCGCGACCCAGGTGCGGCCCAGGCGGCCGCGGCCGGCCGTCTGCTCCGAGGCGACGGCCACGCAGACCTCGGGCTCACCCGCGTCGAGCCAGGCGCGCACGATGTCGTTGGTGGAACCGGCGCGATCGAACCGTTCGACGCGGCGGCGGACGGTGGACGTGGGAGCGGCTCCGCGCACCGGCCAGTCAGCCGGCGGAGGCCGCCTCGGCGGCCTCGGGCTCCTCGAGCTGGAACTGGGCATGCAGGGCGCGCACGGCGTCCTCGACGCGGTCCTCGGCAATGATCGTGGTGATCCGGATCTCGGACGTGCTGATCATCTCGATGTTGATGCCGGCCTCCGCCAGGGTTCCGAACATCCGGGCGGCGTAGCCCGGGGCGTTGTGGATCCCGGCGCCGACGATGGACACCTTGGCGACCGACGAGTCGGTGGTCAGGTCCCGGAACCCCAGGTCACGGACGAGCGGCTCCAGGATCCGCTTCGCCTTCGCCAGCTCGACCCGGGGGATGGTGAACGAGAGGTCCGTAGCGGCGCCGTGGCCGACATTCTGCACGATCATGTCGACGTTGATGCCGGCCTCCGCCAGCGGCCCGAACACGGCGTTCGCGACGCCGGGCCTGTCCGGCACCTCGACCAGCGTGACCTTGGCGACGTTCCGGTCATGGGCGATCCCCCGGACCTTGTTCCGCTGCTCCACGAGCGGGTCCTCCCTGATCTGCGTGCCGGGCGCGTCCTCGAACGAGCTGAGGACCTCGATGACGACGTCGTTGACCCAGCCGAGCTCGACGGCGCGAACCTGCATCACCTGGGCGCCCTGGTGGGCGAGCTCCATCATCTCCTCGTAGCCGATGACGGGGAGCTGCCTCGCGTCCGGGACGATCCGGGGATCAGCGGAGTAGATGCCCTTGACGTCGGTGAAGATCTGGCAGCGGTCTGCCTTCAGCTGCGCCGCGAGGGCGACCGCGGAGGTGTCCGAGCCGCCGCGGCCGAGGGTGGTGATCTCGGCGGCGTGGACGGCGCTGCCACCGGGGGTGTCGTCGAGGCCCTCGAGCGCGGCGACGCTCATGCCCTGGAAGCCGGCGACGATGACCACCTTGCCGGCGGCCAGCTCGGCCTCGACGCGTCGGGGGTCGATGCCCGCGATCCGTGCCCTCCCGTACTGGCCGTCCGTGGTGATCCCGGCCTGCGGGCCGGTGAGGCTGATCGCCGGGACCCCGAGCGCGTGAAGGGCCATCGAGACGAGGGTGGCGCTCTGGTGCTCCCCGGTTGCGAGGAGGACGTCGAGCTCGCGCGCATCCGGGTCGTCCGTGATGGCGGCGGCGAGGGCGAGGAGCTCGTCGGTGGTGTCGCCCATCGCCGAGACGATGACGACCAGGCGCGACCCCGTGGCCCGCTCGCGTGCGATGCGCCGTGCGACACGCTTGATGCGCTCCGCGCCGGCCACGGACGAGCCACCGAACTTCATGACGACCAGGGGGCTGGACATGGCGGCATTCTAGCCGAGGGTGGCCGGAGGCCCGGGATACGCACCCGGATCGTCCGTATGCTGTCGTGGTGACCTCCTCGCCCGGCCGCCCAACCGTTCGCGTCCGCATCGTTCAGCTGGACCAGGCAACGCTCACGGCACTCGCCGCCGGTGACCTCGAGGCGGCCAACGCCTCGTCGCCGGTACCGCTCACGTCCGCGTTCGTCGACCCCAAATGGCACGGCACCTGGCGGCGGAGGGCCGAACAGGTCGCCGTCACCCCGGCGGACCTGGACTGGGTCACCGGCGTGGTCTGGGACGAGGACCGCCGGCTCGCCGTCGGCAGGGCCGGCTTCCACGCGGCGCCCGATGAGCAGGGCACCGTCGAGGTGGGATACGCGGTCGACCCCGAGTACCGTCGCCGCGGCTACGCACGCGCCGCCCTGGCTTGCATGGTCGAGCGAGCCCGGGCCGATCCCCGGGTGACGCGCGTGCTGGCCAGCGTCGCGCCGGACAACGCCGTGTCCCTCGCCCTGGTCGCGCAGGCCGGCTTCGTCCGCATCGGCGAGCAGTGGGATGACGAGGACGGCCTGGAGTGGGTCTTCGAGCTGCCCGCCAGCTGACGCTGCCCGGGATTCGCGGCAGTCGCGCAGAATGGCGTCACGAACTTGGCCGCGCCCCAGGAGACCCGCCCCATGTGCTTTGACCACGACTCCCGGCCGCCGATCACGCCGATCGCCGGCGGCGCGCTTGACGCGCACGAGATCGCGCTCGAGGCGGCCGACGGCAACCGGTTCGCCGCGTTCGTCGCCCGTGCCGCGGAGCCGACCGGCGCCGGCATCGTCATCCTCCCGGACATCCGCGGCCTCCACGCCTACTACCGCGAGCTTGCCATGCGGTTCGCCGAGCACGGCATCGACGCGACCGCGATCGACTACTTCGGCAGGACGGCCGGCATCGGCGACCGCGGCCCGGACTTCGCCTGGCAGGAGCACGTCCCGCTGACCACGTTCGACGGGCTTCGGGCGGATGTCATGGCCGCCGCCGCGGACCTCCGTGCGACCGCCGGCGTGGAGCGCCTGTTTGCCACCGGGTTCTGCATGGGCGGCCGACTGACGTTCCTGGCGGCCGGCTTCGGGCTGGACCTGGCGGGCGTGATCGGGTTCTACGGCTGGCCGACCGGGCCGTCGAAGAACGGGAGCCCGGCACCGGCGGAGGTCGCGGGCACGTTCGCCTGTCCGGTCCTGGCGATCTTCGGCGGGGCGGACGAGGGGATCGGACCCGATGCCGTCGCGACGTTCGAATCGGCCCTGGCCGAGGCCGGCGTGGCCCACCGCGTGACGACGTACGCGGATGCGCCGCACAGCTTCTTCGACCGCAAGGCCACGGACTTCGCGGCTGCATCCGCGCAGGCGTGGGACGAGGTACTCGGCTTCATCAGCACCGGGAAACCCTGAGCGATGGGGTTCCTGAGGCGCCTCCTGGGCGGCTCGAGCGAGGGCGGGCGTGACAGCGGGGGCAGCGATGCCGGGCCACCCGACGCGACGGCATCGGCCGCAGTCGTCCCCGCGGACGAGGACGAGATCGAGCGGGAGCGGGAGCTGCTGCGCGCCGAGGCCGTGCGGCTTGACAACGACCTGATCCAGCGGCAGCTGCGCTACGCGAACCGGTCGTGGACGCCGCCGGCGCAG
>DATCGK010000426.1:0-8350 GCA_036508975.1 Candidatus Limnocylindrales bacterium | reverse complement strand
GAGGCGATCATCGACGCCCTCGCCTCGATCGGCGACCCCCGGTCGGTCGATCCGCTCCTGGTCGCCATGAAGGACGAGGCCAGGCAGACACGCCAGGCCGCCGCCAGGGCGCTGGTGCTCATCTACCAATCAGGGAAGATGGACAGGGCACAGCAAGCGGCATTGCTGGCCCAGCGCGAGGCCATCACCACGTCGCATGGCGACCTCAACTATGGCTGCCCGATGGAGCACTCCGATGGAGGGATCGGCGTTGACTTCCCCGTCTGAGCCTGCCGTCCACCGCTCGGCCGGCGGCGCCACGCGCGCCACCCACGAGTCCCTGTGCCCCGGGCTCAATCGGGCGATCCACTCGCACCTCACAACGGCGATGCCGCCGGGGGACCGGCCATGAGCGCGCGGCCGCGCATCGTGCTGACCGGCGGGCCCGGCGGCGGCAAGTCGACCTTGATCGAAGAGCTGCGGGTCGATCCGGCATGGGCGGGACGCTTCGTGGCCTGGCCAGAGACCGTGTCGTTCGCCCGGATCGTCGGCATCCCGCCCACCGAGAAGCTCTTCGAGCGCGTGGTCGTCAACCTCGCGACGGCGCTCGAGGACGCCCTGGATCGCGCGCTCGATCCCGCGGATCGCCGCGTCATCCTGTGTCATCGCGGCAGCCTCGATGCCATGGCCTTCTGGCGTCAGCGTGGCTGGTCGCCGGACGAGTTCTTCGAGTTCACCCGGACGACCCGTGAAGGCCACTACGCGCGGTATGCCGGCGTGATCCACCTGGTCACCGCGGCCGACGGCGCCCCCGCGGCCTACACGCGCTGGCCGGACGCCCACCGACCCGAGAGTCCGGCAGAGGCGGTAGCCGTGGATGACTGGCTCGCCGAAGCCTGGGGCAGCCACCCCTGGTATCGCCGCATCGACAACGTCGGCCGTGACTGGGCCGCCAAGTCGATGGCGGCGCGCGCCACCCTGGCGGAGATGGCATTGAGCTGGCTGGGCAATGCGACGCCGTCACGACCATCAATCGAATCCGGCTGAACCCAGGGGAACGCGTCGAGCCTCGCGCCATGGAGGGGCCCGATCGCCACCGGGAGCCGATAATCGGGAGGGTGCTGCGACGACCGCCGCCGGCCCCAGCGAGGCAGAGCAGATGGGTCTCGACAACTACGCGTCGCGGCGCCCGGACGAGGTCGAGCTGACCGCCGAGGACCAGCAGGCGTTCGAGCAGGCCGCGATCGAGCTGTGCGGTGGGTTCTGGTCGGGTGTCGGCGCCCACGCCTCTTTTCGCGGCACTGTCTACGTCGCCGTCGTCGATCGCGTGGCCGGCGCGAGTCTCCTCGCGGAGTGGATCCCGCCCGAGGAGGTGCGTGGCATCGCCGCCGTCTTCGAGCGCTGCGACCCGATCCGTGTTGTCGAGGAGTCCCAGCGTGATGCCTACCCGGTCACGCGGTTCGAGGTCGGCGAGCTCCGCCGGTTCTTTCACCTCTGCGCGGATCGCGGGCTGGGCCTGATCGGTTGGTCCTGAGGACGCCGGCCGGGATCGCAGGAGCGCCTCCGGGCCGCCAGACAGAACCGCAGGCCACGATGGTGAGGGCCAGGACCGCGAGCCAAGGGAGGAGTCGTCGAGTACTCATGGCTGATCATCAGATCGCCCTCGCTCCGTTGGCAACCCCCCGACGGTCGCCGGATCGCCGTTCAGCCCTGTTCCAAGCGCGGGTCAGACCCTGGTTCTATTAAACCCGTGAAGTTTCTCGGTCACTTCACGGACTTCGTGAAGCTCGTGCCCGGTGGACCGTACCGTCGACGATCGCGGGTTGTCCAGTCGACGTTTGCGGTTACGCCAAGACAGCCTCGCACCGAGCCACACGCTCGGCAACCCTGTCAACCAGTCGGCGCACGACGGGGCTCTCCAGTCCGGCGGGGCCGGGGTCTGCGGCAGCGGCCTCGAATGCGGACGGAGCGGCCGCGGCCAACGTTCGCAGGCGGGCGACCAGGGCGTCCGCCGGTAGGCCGAGTTCCGCCGCGGCGCGCGGCCAGGTGTTCCGCGGCGGTGCAAGGTCGGCCTCGCCCCCGACCTTCATCGCCATTCGCATCCGGCGCTCGTGAAGGACGACGCCCTCGGGGTCTCGCTCGCCGAGGTACGGCAGGATCGAACTGATGTCGTAAAGCGGCGCCAGGCGCACGTCACGGCGGCTGAGGAGGAGCGAGTAGTTCTTCGCGTGGCCATCGGTGCCGCCAACCAGCCAGTTCCAGGCCAGGGCGTCCGCAAAGCGCCACACGGCCTCGTCCGCATCTCGGGCAGGCATCGTCCGGCGCAGCAGGACCGCGACCGCCTTCGCGGATGGACCGCCGTTGGACTCGTACTTGTCGGCCGGGTGGATGCCCATCGCCTGGCATAGGTCCTCCTGGTGGACCCGGACGACATCGCCACGCACGCGGACGCGGTCGTACCGCTCGAGGACGATGGCTGTCTCGTCGGCGAAGCGCACGATCCGCGATCTCGCGGTGACGAGCCCCGCGCGCCGTGCCGCCTCGAGGCAGAGGTGCTCGTTGATGTCCTGGTCCGCCCACCCTGCGCTCGCCGGCTTCAGGATGTGGGTCGTCGCGCGCGCACCCGTCGGGCGGCCCCAGCGGCCGTCCTCGAAGACCAGTGCTGTCTTGGCCTGTGCGCCCGCAAGGCTGAACTGGCCCGCGAAGTCGCGACCGAGCCATGTCGTGCGGTCGCGACGCAGGTCGCTCAGCAGGCCCGCCACGTCGTCGTCGGTCAGCCACTCGACCCCGCCCTCGCGGGCGAGGTGTTCCCCGACATCGTCGGACCTGGAGAACGACACCGCGCCCGCGCAGTCCTCCCCGACCGGCGTGCCGAGCAGGAACAAGGGTGACGTGGCCCGCACCTGGTAGTGGCGCGCCCATCGGTCGAGCACCAGCTCGTCGTCGGGGAGCAGGCCCCAGAGGACGTTCGACACGGTGCGGCGGGCCGTTGTGTCCGCGTGGACCCGAACGGCGAGTGGCATCGACAGCGAGACCGGAGTCGCGTCGTCGTCGGCGGAGTAGATGGGGTCGTACTCGAACCGCAGGAGGTTGTTCGCTGTCCGCTCGAGCGTGCCGGCGACCCTCCCCCTCATCAGGACGGCCAGGGTCTCAGCCACGGCGAAGGTCGTCGAGGAGCACGTCGAGGTCGACATCCCCCGCTGGCTGCTGGCCGTTCGGGGTGTCGGGGATAGCGTCGATGCGAAGTCCGAGGCTCAACGCGTCGAGAACGCGCAGGATGGTCCCGATCTCGGCCGTGGCACGGCCACCCGTCTCGAACTGGTTGACCCATCGTCGGGACACGCCGGCTCGCTCGGCGAGGTCGCCCTGCGAGAGGCCGAGGTCCACTCGGCGGCCCCGGACAGCGGCGGCGAAGTCGGCGATCGAGGCCAGGCGCACGATGGTTCTCCTGTGATCGATCGTTCATATGCTGGATTCTGTAACCGATCGATCACAATCATCCACATGTAACCGATCGGTGTCAACTGACCGGCCGTCGGGACACTCCCGCGTGGTCTCAGGACGCAGAACCACGAGGAGTGGTGGTCGGGAGGGGGAGTGGAGCCGACACTCGGACTTGAACCGAGGACCTGCTGTCTACGAAACAGGGTCCATGGCGACACCGCTCACGCTCAACTCGTGCTTGGGGCACTCCGTTGGGGGGTGAATCGGGGGGCAGTGGGGCTCGCGTCGCCGTTCGGGACGGGCGTTCCGCCCGCCACTTGCCCCGCGACATTCGTGTCGCGTTGGGTCAGGCTGAGGCCAGCCGCTGTTCGTACTCCTCGATGAGTTCGAACAGCTCGTCGGCGGCGTATTGCCGGCCGTAGTCGCCTTTGCTGATCTGGCGCAGGACGCCCCCATCGGCCAGGACCTTGAGACCCTCCAGGGCTCGCTGGTGTCGCGCGCCGATCGCGGCGCGAATGGTCGAGGCCGACGCGATCGGCTGGCCCGGCAGCACCGGGATGATCCTTGCCGCCGCCGAGTCCCGACGTGGGCGTCCGGCCCGCTCATACCAGTCGGCTTCGAGCTTGGCGACGTTCCCGGCAAGTTCCACCGAGAGCGCGGCCGCCCGACCGCACGCCTCGGCGAAGGAGGCACACCAGGCGTCGATCCGCCCCTCTCGGAAGCCGACGAGCCCGTCGACATAGAGGTTCGCCCGCGCCGCAAGCACGATCGAGATCGGCGGGACGAACACGGGCGCGATGCCCCGTCGACGCAGCACCACGTGGATCAGGCATCGCCCGACGCGACCGTTGCCATCGATGAACGGGTGGACCGTCTCGAACTGGGCGTGGGCGATCGCCGCCTGGGCCACAGCCGGGAGGTCGTCGCGGTTCAGGAACTCGACGAGGTCGAGCACCAGCGGCTCGACCTGGTCCTCTGGCGGCGGCACGTAGCGGGCGTCGGACGGGTTCAACAACCTCCCGCCGATCCAGTTCTGCTCGCGGCGGAAGGCGCCGGGCATGACCCGCGCGGGCTCGTTGGCCATCAGGGTTCGATGGATTGTCAGGATGTCGGCGACGGCGAGCTTCCGACCCTCCTCCCCGATGGCGACGGCCTGCTCCATCGCCGCGACGTTGGCGGCCACGGCCCGCGCGGTTCCCCTGGCCGCACGCGGGTCGATGAGCGCACGCGCCAGGTTCCGCTGGCTGAGCTCGATGCCTTCGATGCGGCTCGACGCGATGGCCTCCGAGCGCAGCAGCAGCGCGCCGATTGCCTCGAGGCCGCGCACGCGCTCGTCCGAGTTCAGCTGGCCGACCAGGGTCTCGGCGTCGCTGATCAGCCTGGCCGTCTCGAAGCTGACGACGGGCTGGATCGTGGCGATCGGGTCGGGGACAAAGGCGCGATACGTGAACGACTGGCGCGCCTTGCGGCCGCCCATCGCTCCGGGATCACCTTCCCAGCGGCGCTCGATCCAGGTCACAACCCGTCGGTCACTCTCATTGCTTTGACGCTTTAGCGAACCGTAGCGTCGTAATCCGTCATAGTCAACATGCAGACTGACGCCTTGGCGCGCTTGGCGGACATGGAACGAGGCAGGCTCGAGAGCCTGCCTCGGTAGCGATGGTCGCTGGAGTCGACACTCGGATTTGAACCGAGGACCTGCTGTTTACGAAAGGAGGTCCGCCCAGCAGGGCCTGCTTCACGGCCCGATCCCCGATCAGAACTGACCCAATCGTGGTCCGCCCGCTGCTTATGTCAACCCCGTGAAGTTGCTCCTCAACTTCACGGATCTCGTGAAGCGGGTGGACCGTCGCGTGGACCCGGGCGGGCTGTCCAGCGCCACAAGTGACGAGGCTCTGCCGGGGGTCCGGGCGCACATTGGAAGACTCCCTCGCCGGACAGGGCTGGGTGCCCGAGTCAGCGCCGCCTGCGCTTGGCGCGGGACTCCTGGATCGCCGCTCGGAGCGCGGCGACGATCTTCGAGCCGTGCCGCTGGAAGCCGAGCTCGCGCATCATCTCGTCGATCAGCTGATCCTCCGTGCGCAGGAGGGTGTCCGACTCGATCCAGGTCGCGAGCGCGGCGAGCTGCCACCGGCTGTATTTGTCGATCGATGACGAGCGGCCGATGGCCGGTCGGGGGCCGCGGACGGGCGTCGCCGGTGGTTCCGGCTTCGGCGGCGGCGGGGCGGATGGAGCGGTAGGCGTGCTCGGCGACGCACTCGCCGCCGCCCTGACGCGAAGCCCTCCCGCGTCGGCGTCCGCGACGGCCTGCGGTATGCCGCCACCGCGCGCGCGACCGCTCGCTCCCGGTCGCCGAACCAGTCGCCGGACCAGATGCGGTGGAAGCGCCAGCCGAGGCGCTCGAGCTGGTCCTGCCGGAGCCGGTCGCGGTCCCGGGCCGTCGCGCTCGAGTGGTAGCTGGCGCCGTCGCACTCGATCGCCAGCACGAACTGGCCGGGACGCTGCGGGTGCTGCGCCGCGAAGTCGATCTGGTAGCCGGACGCGCCGAGCTGCGCGACGAGCGGGACCCCTGCCCGCTCGAGGTGGTCGCGGACCTCAATCTCGAAGGGGTTGAGCGGGGGATGCTCAGCCGCGCCGTCCCCGAGGTCGGCGCCGCGGCTCTCGGCGTAGATGAGGTAGTCGCGGAGGAGCTGCGCGCCGCGGGACGACATCCGCTTCGGGTCCATGTCCGCCGACCCGAAGGACGAGACCACGGTCATCCGGCGCTTGGCCCGCGTGACCGCGACGTTGAGGCGCCGCTCGCCGCCCTCGAGGTTGATCGGCCCGAAGTGGTACAGGAGGCGGCCGTCCGCGGCCTTGCCGTAGCCGACCGAGAGGATGATCGCGTCGCGCTCATCGCCCTGGACGCGCTCGAGGTTCTTGATGAAGAACGGCTCGTCCCGGCCCTCGGCGAAGAACTCGTGAGGTCGCGCCGGTCCCGCAGGGCGAGCCGGAGTGCGTCGTCGAGGCGATTCGCATGGGTGATGCCCATCGCGATCACGCCGAGGCTCTCCGAGGCCCGGTTCCGGGCGTGGTCGAGGATCAGTCGGACGACCGCAGTGACCTCGTCGGTCGCGCTCTTCTCCTGCCCGACGAGGCCGGGCCGACCAGTTCAGCGCTAATCGACGACTAACATTGACCAACTTAGCTGTTGCGGGTAGGCTACTCCTAAAGTAGTCGCGATTAGCCGTGGATTAGCACCTTGCGCCAGCCCGACCCCGCCCCGACCCTCGAAGCCATCCTGCGGAGCGATGCGGTCCGCGCCGCGCTCCCGAGGATCATCGAGGCGCGCGTCGGGCCGCTCGTCGGGGGCGACTACCTCCACTGGGACGAGCTCCGCCACCGGCCTGCGCCCAAGGGGCTGTCCCCGCAGCAGTGGTGGGCCGGGGTCAAGCTGGCCCGCGCCACCGGCGCGCGGCCCTTCCCGCTACGGTCGGCGGACGGCCGGCCCTTCACCTACTCGCTACCCGATCCGGTCCTCGAGACGCTCCACTGGCTCGACCAGCACACCGCCGGCGAGGTGGTCGTCACCGAGACCATCAAGGACGCCGGTGACCGGCGGCGGTACCTCGTGAGCTCGCTGTTCGAGGAGGCGATCACCTCGAGCCAGCTCGAGGGCGCGAGCGCCACCCGCCAGGTCGCGAAGGACATGCTGCGGTCGGGGCGCCCGCCGCGGGATCGCGGCGAGCGGATGATCCTCAACAACTTCCAGGCGATGTCGGCGCTGCGGGGGACCCTCGGGGCGCCGCTCACACCTGACGGCGTGTTCGGCCTGCACAGGATCCTCACAGAGGGCACGCTCCCGGACCCGGACGCCGCGGGCAGGCTCCAGCGCCCCGGCGAGGAGCGCGTGGTCGTCACCGACCCCGAGGGTCTCGTCGTCCACGTCCCGCCGCCGTCCGACGCCCTTCCGGGCCGCTTGGCCCAGATGTGCGACTTCGCCAACGGCGGCGGCGTCGACGGGTTCATGCACCCGGTGGTGCGGGCCATCCTCCTCCACCTCTGGCTCGCCTACGACCACCCATTCGAGGACGGCAACGGCAGGACGGCTCGGGCCCTGTTCTACCGCGAGATGCTCGCCCAGGGCTACTGGCTGTTCGAGTACGTGACGATCTCGCGGCTGCTCGTCCGGGCCCCCGCGCAGTACGCGCGGGCCTTCCTCTTCACGGAGACCGACGAGTTCGACGCCACCTACTTCATCCTCCACCAGCTCGGGGCGATCAGGCGGGCGGTCGAGGAGCTGATGGCCTACCTCCGGCGGAAGATGGCCCAGACCCGGGAGACGATCCATCTGCTCAGGCGGACCGACCTCAACCACCGGCAGGTCGCCCTCCTGACACACGCGCTCCGCCACCCGGACGCGGTCTACACGATCCAGTCGCACGCCACCAGCCACGGGGTGGTCCACCAGTCCGCACGCACCGACCTCCTCGACCTGGAAAGCCGGGGCCTGCTCGAGCGGCAAGTCGTCGGCCGCAAGTTCATCTTCCGGCCCAACGCGGACCTCGCCGCCAAGCTCGCCGGCACCTAGTCGATATGGGTTCTCGCCGGCAGATGACTCGCTGGGGCTCGCCGCATGCGGGCCGGGTGCGGTCCGCGTGTCGATCGCCAACTTCGCCTTCGCGCCCGCCTCCGTGACGGTCGCCGTCGGGACGACCGTCACGTGGACCAACACCGACAGCGCCGGCCACACGGTCACGGCCGACGACGGCTCGTTCAAGAGCGACAAGCTCGGGACCGGCACCACGTTCAGCCAGACCTTCACGAAGGCGGGCACGTTCGCCTACCACTGCTCGATCCACTCCTCGATGACGGGGACCATCACCGTCCACTGAGCCGCCGACCGTGGCCCGGTGGACGGTGGCCAGCGCGACGGAGCCTGCCCTCG